>JALHHV010000129.1 GCA_022837365.1 Desulfovibrio sp.
CTCGTATCCGGCGGGCAACAGGTTGACCGCGTGCAGGGCCGCATCGATGCCGGGAATGACGAAGCGCAGCGATTCGAGCAGCAGCGTGAACAGGATGGCCGCCATGACCGAGCCGGACAGCGAGGCCATGCCGCCAAGGTAGACCATGACCAAGCCTTCCGTGGACTTCAGGATGTTGAAGGCCTGCGGGTTCACGTAGCCGTACACGTGGGCGTACAGCGCCCCGGCCACGCCGGCCAGGCCCGAGGACACCATGAACGCCACCAGCTTCACGTGGTTGGTGTCCACGCTCATGATCTCGGCGGCCACCTCGTCCTGACACACGGCGGAAATGCCCTTGCCGTAGGTGGAGTTGACCAGGCGGCGCAGGATCCACACCGAGAACACCGTGCCCAGAATGACCCAGATGAACATCCAGGGAATGTCCACCATGTCGCGCATGCCGTTGATGACCCGCTTCATGCCGTGAAAGCCGCGCGGGCCGCCGATGATGTCCAGGTTCTCGATGACCGAGATGACGATGTAGTTGGCCGCGATGGTGATGATGGCCAGGTAGTCGCCGCGCGTGCGGAACGAGGGCAGCGCCACCAGCAGGCCGAACACCGAGGCAACGAGCCCGGCCACGATCAGCACCACCGGGAACAGCATGGGGGCCAGTTCCGGCGGCAGCAGCGCGTCGCCCACCAGCTTGTTGGAGGTGAACAGCACCACCGAGAGCACGGACGAGGCATAGGCGCCCACGCACATGAACCCGGCGTGCCCGCACGAGAACTCGCCCATGTAGCCGTTCACCACGTTCAGGCTGGCGGCGAAGATGATGTTGATGCCCATGAACATGAGCACCGTCTGGGTGTACTGGTCTATCAGGTTGAACTGCGCCAGCAGCACAAGGCCAAGGCACAGCGCCGCCAGCGCGGCGTTGAGGGCGTATTTCTGCATGTTCGCGTATCCTCTGGCGTGCGTCGCGGGTTAGATCTTGGTGGTCTTTGCCACGCCGAAGAGCCCGGTGGGCCGTTGCCACAGGATCATCAGCAGGATGGAGAAGGCGAACAGGTCCCTGAACGTGGAGGGCAGGAACGCCGCCACCATGATCTCGATGAACGCCAGCAGGAACCCGCCGATGAACGCCCCGCGAATGTCGCCGATGCCCCCCACCACCGCCGCGATGAATGCCTTCCAGCCCACCATGGCGCCCATGTAGGGGTCGAGGATGGGGTAGGACATGGCGAAGAGCAGCCCGGCAAGGCCCGCGAAGCCCGACCCCAGCACGAAGGTGAACACGATGATGGAATCCAGCGGAATGCCCATCAGCGGCAACGCGAACTTGTCCCACGACACGGCGCGCATGGCCATGCCGATGCGGGTGCGCGTGACGATGAATTGCAGCAGGAAGAACACCAGGAACGCCGCGATGATGACCCACACCTTCAGGTTGGTCACGGACACGGAGCCGAAGGTGTACACCACCTTGTCCACCATGTCGGGCAGCTTGCGGCGGCTGGCGCCCAGCAGGGCCAGGTTGCCGTTCTCGAGGACCAGGCCGCACATCAGCGCGGTGATGACCACGTACAGCCGGTGCGCGCCCTTGCGGCGCAGGGGGCGGTAGGCGATGCGCTCCAGCGTCACGCCCACCCCGGCGGTGAGCAGCATGGTCAGCGGAATGGTCAGCGCCAGCGCGGCCCAGCCCGGCAGGGCGAACACGCCCAGCAGGTCGCCCAGCAGCAGCGAGGAGACGAAAAATGCGATGTACGCGCCCACCATGAAGATGTCGCCATGAGCGAAGTTGATGAGCAGCAGCACGCCGTACACCAGGGTGTAGCCCAGGGCGATCAGCGCATAGAAGCTGCCCCACTGCAGCGCGTTGAACAGGTTCTGGATGAAGATTTCCACAGTCCCGAAACCCTCCGTGGAACGGTTTGCCCCTTGGCGCGCGCCGTACGCGCGGCAGGGGGGCAGAACACGGGCGGCGCGTCATGCGCGCCGTCCGTGAACGATGATTCGTATGTTCCGCTTCGCAGGTGCCGGGTTCCGGGTGGGAACCCGCGCAGGGCGGCACCTTGGCCGGGCGGCAACCCGGCGCGCCGCCGCGGGCGGCGCGTGACGGAAGCGGAAGCCGCGACGTGCGTGCGGCAGGAAAGGCCCCGCGCGGCCCGGGGGCCGCGCGGGGCTTCGTGTACTAGTTGGGGCAGACCGATTCGGCGAAGGTGAATTCGCCCTTCTCGCTGATCTTGACGACAACGGCGCACTTGATGGGGTCGCGGTTCTCGTCGAAGCTCATCTTGCCGGTGATGCCGTCGAAGCTCTTGATGTTGACCATGGCGTCGCGCACGGCCTTGCGCATCTTGCGCACGTCCGTATCGACCTTGCCCACGCTCTGGACGGCCTGCAGCACAAGGCGGGTGGCGTCCCAGGTCAGGGCGGCCACGTCGTCGGGGATGTAGCCGTACTTGTTGTTGTACTTGTCGATGAATTCCTTGGTGGCGCCGGTGGCGCCAGCGGCGGCGTAGTGGGTGGAGAAGTACTGGCCCACGCATTCCTTGCCGCACAGGTCCATCAGTTCGGCCGAACCCCAGGCGTCGGAGCCCATGAACGGACCCTTGTAGCCAAGGTCGCGCGCCTGCTTCACGATCAGGGCGACGATGTTGTAGTTTTCAGGCAGGAAGATGAAGTCGGGCTTGGCCGCGATGACCTTGGTCAGCTGGGCCGAGAAGTCCTGGTCCTTGGTGCCGTGCGATTCCATGCCCACCACGGAACCGGCGCCGTGCTTCTTCTCCCAGTCCGCCTTGAAGAACTCGGCAAGGCCCTTCGAGTAGTCGTTGGAGATGTCGAACAGCACGGCGGCCTTCTTGGCGTTGAACTGCTTGGTGGCGAAGTTGGTCACCACGGGCGCCTGGAAGGGGTCGAGGAAGGCGGCGCGGAACACCCACGGACGGCCCTTGGTGGTGTCCGGGTTGGTGGACCACGGCGAGATCATCGGGGTTTCGTTGTCGTTGGCCACGCCGCCCGCGGGCACGGCCTGCTTGGACGACTGCGGGCCCACCACGGCCAGGACCTGGTCGCGCTCGATGACCTTCAGCATGGCGTTGACGGCGGATTCGGGCTTGGCTTCGTTGTCCTCGAACACGAATTCGAGCTTGTACTTCTTGCCGCCCACGTCCAGGCCGCCCTTGGCGTTGATTTCTTCGCGCAGCATTTCGGCGGCGAACTTCGAGGCCTCGCCCACCTTGGGGATGTCGCCGGTCATGGGGATGACGAAGCCGAGCTTGATGGTGTCGGCGGCGAACGCCTGGCCCGACAGCACCAGCAGAAGTGCCAGCACGAGCAATACTGTCTTCTTCATCTTTGCCTCCTCGCAGGGAAACTAGGGTTTTTGATAGCGGTTTAGTATCGTAATCAGGCCATGAAGGGAACCGGTTTCTTCAATAATGTCTTTTTTGTAAATCTTCAAATATTTCACATAAATAAAATTTAATAAAATTTGACCATTTTGTCATCGGATTTTGTGACGTCATACTGGACAGTTAGCTAACCATCGGGCATCATGCGCAAGATGCCGCGCGGCAGGGGCCGCAGCATGCCCTCGCGGCAGGGCTGACGCCCCTTGATATGATAATCCGCAAGGTTGCGGCATGTTCCGAGGTTCCGGCGGCCTTTTCGCGTCGGCGGACGCCCCGGCCCGTTCGGGTGGCGTCCGCTTGACACGACAAGATTGTTCATTCAACCCATCCCGCGCCATGCACCACCAGAGCGCCCTGCGCTTCCACAACCGTGGCGGCGGAACTGATGGGCGAGGACCACGTGCACGCGGAGCAGGTGGGCTTCGTCACGCTGGCCGGACCTCGCCCGCGCATCGACATGATGGGCGGCGAGTTCTGCGGCAACGCCTGCCGCTCGCTGGCCGCCCTGCTGGCGCTGAAACGGGTGCTGCACGCCGGGCCGGGGGGGCTCATGTCCGGCGAGATCGAGAGTTCCGGCGTGTCCGGCGTCCTGCCGGTGCGGGTGGTGCACACCCCGCACGGCCCGGACGCCGCCGTGCGCATGCCCCTGCCGCCCCCCGTGGCGTGCCCCCCTCCCCGCCCCGGTTGGCGCTGCCCGTGGCCGACGGGCTGGTGCTGGTCCGCCTGCCGGGCATCGCCCACCTGCTGCTGGACGCCTCGGCGCATCCCTTTCCGGACGACTGGCGCGACCACGCGCGCACGCTCATCACCCGCCACGGCCTGGACGACGAACCGGCCGCCGGGTGCATCTGGTGCCACGGCTCCCTGGCCGCCCCCGCCATCACCCCGGTGGTCCGGGTGCGGGACACCGGCAGCATCATCCTGGAATCGGCCTGCGGTTCCGGCTCGCTGGCCTACGGCCTGCACCGCGCCGACATGGCCGAAGGCGAGATATCCCTGGCGGTGCGCCAGCCCAGCGGGGCAACCATCCGCGTTTCGGTAAGCCGCCGCGACGGCGTGACGCCCGAGGCCTGGATAGGCGGCACCGTGCGCCACGTGGCCAGCGGCACCGCCTATCTCCACGGCGACCCGCAGACCTAGTCCCCTGTTTCCGCACGGCCGCCGCCCTTCCGGCCCCGCCGCTCACGCGCCTTTTCCTGCATCGGCGGTATATTGCCGCACGTCTGCCGCGGCTTCCGCCGCGGTCCCAATTGACGGCGCCGTAACCTTTCCGTAACAATGCATGCACGGGAACCTCCCGAAATCACGGGTGCTCCCGCAACATTTCCCGGCATCGCCACGGAGCCCTTGCCGGGGCTCCCCGCACCCTTCACGGACGCCCGCCGTCACTGCGACACATCCATGGCATTTCGCACGCTTTTCTTCGACCAGCAGGACCACGAGCTGTTGCTCATGGTCAACAAGGTGCTGGAGAAGACCCACACCCCCAGCCCCTTCGTGCGCAAGCTGTTCGACGCCAGCCTGCACCCGCACGGCATCAAGGAGCTTTCCGTCTCGCGCGAACTGCGCGTGGCCTACGCGGTGATCAACCTGCTGGACTCGCTGGAGGCGGGCCTGGCGGAAGACCGCCTGCTGGCCCTCCAGACCCTGCGCGACGAAGTGCTGTACAGCGCGCAGACGGGCCTGCGCCGCAACACGGCGCGCGTGCTCATCCAGATCATGAAGGACCTGGTGCGCGCCCATGGCGACACCTGCCGCCAGCTCAAGCTGGCGCACGATTTCCGCCGCGCCGCCTCGGGCAAGCCGCGCATCGTGCGCGCCCTGCTGGCCCACTACCACCTGCTGGAAATGCCAGAAGAGTGGAACCAGCTGGCCTTCGACAACCACGTGCACGACGCCAACACCAAGGGCCGCAAGAACCCCACCCACCTGATCATGGACGCGTGGATCAAGGGCATCCGGCACCTTACGGTGATCTACTACAACTTCGTGGAATCGGCCGCCGCCAGCGAACTGATGCAGGCCGCCGACATCATGGGGGTTTCCGTCCGCATCGGGGTGGAATTCCGGGTGCCCGCGCGCAACAAGTACGCGGAACTCATCTGGGTGCCGCGCGGCTTTTCCGATTCGCAGGGCTTCCTGTCCTTCCTGGCGGAAACGCCCACCCAGCACCTGATGCAGGAAGGCCGCAAGGCTTCGCAATATCTTGCGGAATACGTGTTGCAGGTGCTGCGCCGCTACAATGAGCGCCACCGCCGCGCCATCAACGACGAATTCGGGCTGACCCTGGAACCGCTGCACCGCGACGAATTCCTGGCCTTCGTGGGCACGGGGCAGCCCTCGCTGCTGCACCTGGCGGAATTCATCCACAAGCGGCTGGTGCCCGCCCTGCAGGGCCGGGTGGAGGAGTTGCGCGACGAATGGGCCATGGCCACCCAGCCCGAGCGCGAGGCCATCGAGGCCCTTGTGCGGCGGCTGGACGGGCTGGACGCCGAGACGGTGCACGACCTGTGGCTGGCCCCGGCATGCAACCCCGACATCCCCTCGGCCTTCGTGCCCCGCGAAGGGGCCGACGTGCCCGATATCCTGCGCACCCCGCCGCGCGCCCTGCTGGACTGGCTGACCAGCCTGCACAGCGGCTACCGCATCACCCTGAACCTCTCGGAACTCACCGTGGCCGACGTGCTCGAGCTGCTGTGGGACTGCGAGGGGTTGATCACCCACCTCGAACTGTTCAACCTCAAGGACTGGGCAGAGGGCGACGACGCGCACGTGGCCAGCATCCGGGCCATCAACGAACTGCAACTGGCCATCAACAGCGGCAGCGCGCCCCGGCTGAAGCGGTTCATCCGCACGCTGATCCGCGACTACTCCGACTCGGGCGCGGCGGATGCCTGCGAACGCTGCGAAAAGTTCCGCCGCATCCTGCGCAACATCCCGAGGTTGCAGAGCTTCTACAAGTCGGTGCAGTTGAAGTCGCGCATCGGCAGCGATTCCACCAGCCGGTCGCACCGGGTGCACGGCATGGGCCTGGTGTTCCGCGAAACCCTGCCCCCGCGCGCCCAGAAGCAGGTCGACGACCCGCGCGACACCATGCGCCAGATCATTCCCGTGCACACCGAGGTGTACCTGCGCGAAAGCATGCTGGAACGGCGCACCCCCGTGCTGCCCAGCACCACCATGGTGGGCATGGTGCGGCGGCTGCCGGGATGTTCGCGCTTCGGTTTCCGCCGGGTGCGCGAATGGGTGGTGCGCACCGACACCTCGCGCGTCACCCCGTACGGCAACATCGCCACCCTGGGCGGCTTTGCCCGCAGCGCGGGCAACGGCCTTTCGCTGCACCCGCGCGGCGGCGCGGCCTGCACGCGCTGGATGGGCATGCGCTACCTGAACACCGGCGTGTCCAACGCCCTGAAGGTGCTGGCCGGGTTCATCCCCGCCGTGCTCTCGTTCCTGCAAACGCAGGACAGCCTGCTCACGGCCATGCTGTGGACCACCGTGTGGTTCGGCATCACCGGAGTGCGCAACGTCATCCAGGCCGTGACGGGCGGCGGCGGCATGGGCCGCACCCCTCTCCTGCGCTGGAACGACTACGTGAGCTGGAGCAGGATCAGCGATTCGCTGCTGTTCACGGGCATTTCCGTGCCGTTGCTGGAAAACGTCATCCGCGTGCTGCTGCTGGAAGAGGGCTTCGGCCTGACGGTGAGCAACAACCCGGCGCTGGTCTACGCCGTCATCTCGGCGGCCAACGGCGCGTACATCGCCGCGCACAACATCTACCGGGGCCTGCCCAAGGAGGCGGTGCTCGGCAACATCTTCCGCAGCGTGCTGGCCATCCCCACCTCCGTGCTCTACGGCGAACTGCTGCTGGAACTGCTGGTGCTGATGCACGTGCCCAACCCCGCCCTGCTCATCCAGCCCTATGCGGCGGTCATCTCCAAGATGGCGTCCGACACCATCGCCGGGGCCGTGGAAGGCTACGCGGACCGCAACAACAACATCCGCATCCGCCGCTGGGACTACGACAGCAAGCTGCACCAGCTGTTCGACTCCTTCTCGAAGCTGGAACTGCTGTTCCCCGAAGAGGACGTGCTGGAACTGCTCTCGCAGCCCAAGCAGTTCATCCGGGCCGTGGAGGCGGAGGCCGAGGACCTGGAGCGGACCATCATCATCAACGCCCTGGACCTGATGTACTTCTGGATGTACCAGCCCCGCGCGCGCAACGTGCTCTCGCTGCTGGTGCGCGACATGTCGCCAGAGGAAAAGGCCATCCTGGCCCGCTCGCAGATGGTGCTGACCCGCGAACGCGAAGTGAGCCAGCTGTTCGTGGACGGCATCGTGGGCAAGAACTTCTCCAAGCCCCTGGCCTTCTACCTGGACCGCAACGTGGAATACCTGACGGCCATGTCGCGGCTTACCGGCGTGGACACGGTGGGCAACCGGGTGGCCTCGCCGGTGTGACCGGGCGGCCGCACGCCCCCGCGCCCTTGCCCGGCCCGCGCTTTCGTGCCATACAGGCCGCGCGAGCCGCGGCTTGTCCGCCTTTGCTCGCCCCACTGGCCCCGCTTCGGCGGGGCTTTCCCTTTGCGTGGCCGCCGCCTTCCGCCCGGCTTCGTTCCCGCACGGGAACCCGGTTACTTTTCCGGACCTTCTTGTGCGAACCCCCAAGCTGACCTACCATGCAGGGTACACGTCCGCCCCGGCCCCGCGCCGGACGCCGGTCCCTTTTCAGCGGCACGGCGGCGGGGGCGACAACGCAACGGAGCGGCCCATCGAAAATCGCACCCGGCAACGGCGCGGCTTTCCCCCGCGCGGGAGGCGCACATGTCCAGCACATCCGGAACGTCAAAGGCCATCTTCTTTCATGAAACCGGCGGGCCGGAAGTGCTGCGCTGGGAAGACCACGACCCCGGCGCGCCCGGCCCCGGCGAAGCGCTGGTGCGCCACGGGGCCGTGGGGCTCAACTTCATCGACGTGTACCACCGCACCGGGCTGTACCCGCTGCCCTCGCTGCCCGCCATCCCCGGCATGGAGGGCGCGGGCACCGTGGAGGCCGTGGGCGACGGCGTGACAGAGGTGCGCCCCGGCGACCGGGTGGCCTATGCGGGCAACCCGGTGGGGGCCTACGCCGAACGCCGCCTGATCCCCGCCCACCGCCTGGTGGTCCTGCCGGACGACATCGACTTCGTCACGGCGGCGGGCATGATGCTGCGGGGCATGACCGCGCGCTACCTGCTGCGCGGCTGCTACCCGGTGGCCGAGGGCACCTCCATGCTGGTGCATGCGGCCGCGGGCGGCGTGGGTTCGCTGGTGGTGCCGTGGGCGCGGCACCTGGGGGCCACGATCATCGGCACGGCGGGCGACGAGGCCAAGGCGGAGCGCGCGCGGGCCAACGGCTGCCAGCACGTCATCCTGTACCGGCAGGAGGACGTGGCGGCCAGGGTGCGCGAACTCACCGACGGGCGCGGCGTGGACGTGGTGTACGATTCGGTGGGGCAGGCCACGTTCATGGCCTCGCTGGACTGCCTGCGCCCCATGGGCACCATGGTCTCGTTCGGGCAGTCGTCCGGCAGCGTGGAGCCGTTCAACCCCGGCCTGCTGGCGGCCAAGGGCTCGCTGTTCCTCACCCGGCCCAG
>JALHHV010000130.1 GCA_022837365.1 Desulfovibrio sp.
CGGCCCGGCAGTTTTTCACGGCACACGGAGGCAGCATGTTCGAGCGGTATGCCGCGCAGGTGGACGCCTGGCGCGACATTCATTCCGGGGTGGATTTCATCAACAGCCGCAGGCAGGGCGAGGCCGAGGCGCGCGCCCTGCTGGACGCGGCCTTCGGGCCGGGCGGCGGCGGGGTCATGTCTGCCGAAGACTTCCGGGCCATGTGCATGGCCGTGAACCGCGAATGCATCGAGGGCAGCGTGCCCAAGCGCATCACCTGCACCCGGTTCGGGGCGGGGCTTGCCAGCCTGTTGCGGCTTGCGCCCCGCATGGCGGAGCTTGCACCGTGGCTGGCGGGGCTGTGGGCGCTGCCGGTTGCCGGGAACCCGGACGAAGTGCTGGCCGAAGCCTTTCGCCTGCACGAGGCGCGCAGGGTGGCGGGCGCGGGCATCTTCGCGCTGACGCTGCTGCTGTACCTGAAGTCCGGGGCCGCTGGTATTGCGGGGGACGTCGACGACGCGGCCTTCTTCCTGCCGTGCACCCCGGCCCTGTGGCGGGGGCTGGCCTTCCTGAAGGGGCAGGCGGTGCGGGATGGGGCCGGTCCGCGCACGCTGTCCGGCTACCGGCGCTTCCTGCGCGATGCCCACGCCCTGCGCGAGCGGTTCTGCCTGCTGCCGCTGGAGGTGGACTTCGCGCTGGCGCGGGCCGAGGCCATGCGCCTTGCCGGGCATCGAGGCGGAGTGGCGGCCGCCGGTTCCTGATCTTTTCAGTCGTCCAATCACCGTCGCCGGGCCGGGCATGCCCGGAACGCCCTGCGGCAAACGACAAAACGGGCCGCCCCTTGCGGAGCGGCCCGTTCATGTTCGTCCTGCGGTTTGCGGCGCGGCGGGCGCGCTACAGGATCTGGTTCAGGAACTTCTGGAGTCGCGGGTGCTTGGGCGCGCTGAAGAATTCCTGCGGAGCGTTCTCTTCCAGCACCTGGCCGTGGTCCATGAAGATGATGCGGTCGGCCACCTCGCGGGCGAAGCCCATTTCGTGGGTCACGCAGACCATGGTCATGCCTTCGCGGGCCAGGGTCACCATGACGTCCAGCACTTCGCCGATCATTTCCGGGTCCAGCGCGCTGGTGGGCTCGTCGAACAGCATGATCTTGGGGCTCATGGCCAGGGCGCGGGCGATGGCCACGCGCTGCTGCTGCCCGCCCGAGAGCATGGCCGGGAAGACGTTGGCCTTGTCGCTGATGCCCACCTTCTTCAGCAGTTCCAGGGCCCGGCTTTCCGCCTCGGCGCGCGGGGTCTTGCGCAGCCGCATGGGGGCCATGGTCAGGTTCTGGAGCACGGTCTTGTGCGGGAAGAGGTTGAAGCTCTGGAAGACCATGCCCAGTTCCTGGCGGATCTTGTTGATGTCGTTGTCGGGCGAGTTCACGTCCTGCCCGTCCACGATGATGGTGCCCTTGTCCACGGTCTCCAGCCGGTTGATGGAGCGCAGCAGGGTGGACTTGCCCGAGCCGGACGGCCCGCAGATGACCACCTTTTCGCCGGGCATCACCTCGAGGCTGACGTCGTTGAGGGCCGTCAGCTCGCCGAAGAACTTCCACGCGTTGCGGATGCGGATGATGGGTTCGGCGCTAGCGTCGGTCATAGTAGTTCAACCTCGATTCCATGATGCTGACGCCCTTGGACAGGAACAGGGTGATCAGAAGGTAGATGAGGGCGACCATGGTGTACGTCTCGAAGTACAGGAAGCTCTCCGAGGCGAATTCGCGCCCGCGCCGCAGGATGTCGGCCACGGCGATGATGGACACCAGCGAGGTGTCCTTCAGCATGGCGATGAATTCGTTGCCCACCGGCGGCAGGATGGTGCGCCACGCCTGCGGCAGGATGACCATGAACATGGTTTCGGCCCGGTTGAAGCCCAGCGAGCGCGCCGCCTCGGTCTGGCCCTTGGGGATGGAGTCGATGCCCGCGCGGAACACCTCGCCCATGTAGGCGCCGTAGCACACGCTGAGCGCGATGATGGCGGCCAGCAGGTCCGGCACCTTCAGGAACCGGCCCAGCGCGTAGTAGATGTAGAACAGCTGCACCAGCAGGGGGATGCCCCGGACGACCTCGACGTAGGTGGAGGCCACGAGGTTGATCAGCCGGTTGCGCGACAGGCGGCCAAGCCCGGTGACGAGGCCGATGGGGATGGAGCACAGGATGGACAGCACGGTCACCTTGAAGGTGACGGCGATGCCGTCGGGCAGGAATTGCAGCAACCGCCAGTAGGGCTCGGGCCGGCTCGTGCACAGGTAGACGAGCGCGGCCAGCGCGCCCACGAAGGAGATGGACCACGCGGTTATGATCCGCCGCTCCTTCGGGTCCGGTATGATCGCGCCGTCGGTGATGACGATGCGGACGTTCTGGGGTTCGGTGGTCATGGCGTCTCGGATGCTTTGGCGTTGTAAAACGGGGGACCAGGGGCTGTTTTCAACTTGCTCTTTCGCCCGTTGGCGGCGTCAAACTTCACCTGCCATGTCGGTCGAATACGATAAGAGTATACTCCCTCATGGCAGGCTCGTTTTCCTTGCCAACGAACGAAAATCCTACGTTGTAAACAGCCCCCGGCAAGGCAGGGCTAGCGGCCGATCCACTTTTCGCGGAGCTGCTTGTCGATGCCCTTGGCCTTCACGGCGGCGATGCCCTTGTTCAGAAGGTCCAGGACTTCCTTGACGGCGATGCCGTAGAATTCCTTTTCCTGCGTCTCGATGACGAAGGCGATCTTCATCTTGGCGGCGTACTGTTCCTGCTGCAGGGCGTAGCTGGCGGCCACGGGGTCGTCGCACACCACGCCGTCGATGCGGCCGTTGAACAGGTCTTCCATGGCCAGGCCGATTTCGTCGTACGACTTGGCGGTGACGCCCGCGGCGCGCTTGATGGTGAAGTAACCGGTGGTGCTGATCTGGCCGCCAAGGGTCTTGCCCTTCATTTCGTCCAGCGTGGTGACGTTGGTGGTCTTGGGCACCACGAGGGCCTGGCGCACTTCATAGTAGGGCTCGGTGAAGTCCATGGCCTTCTTGCGTTCTTCGGTGATGGACACCGAGGACACGATGGCGTCGTAGCTGCCCGATTCGAGACCGGCGAAGATGCCGTCCCAGGCCACGTTCTTGTGCACGATCTTGAAACCGGCTTCCTTGGCCATGGCGTCGGTGTAATCGACGGAGAACCCGACGATGTTCTTGCTGGCGTCAACGAACTCCATGGGCGGCCAGGTGGCGTCCTGGGCGACGACGATGGTCTTCTCGGCAAAGGCCACGTTGGCGGTGACCAGCAGGGCCGCAAGGGTGAGGACGATCTTTTTCAGCATCCCGGATTCTCCTCTGGACAAGTGGTTGGTGTGACGGACGGACTCCCCTTTCTGGAGCATAGGTGAGCAGATTGTCAATGAATGAGTGAGAAAACGCCAGACCCCGGCGACATGATTGACACATTTGTCACCACTTGCCGGAAAGGGGCGGCCGGGCCGGGATTTTCCGCCCCCCGCGCGGGGCGCGCGCGCGTGCCCTACATCCAGGTGAAGATGGCCGTCACCAGGATGGGCACGGCCACGGTGAGCGCCATGCCGCTGAACACGGCGATGATGCCGTAGCGCTCTCCGGCAAAGCGCGCGATGACGGGCAGGCTGGTGTCCATGCTGGTGGCCCCGCCCGCCATGACCGGGGCCAGCCCGCCGAACAGGCGCACCAGCAGCGGGGCGGCCAGCAGGGTGGCCAGTTCGCGCGAGATGTTGGCCATGAGCGCCATGGAGCCCAGGGCCGCGTCGCCCATCTTCGTGATCATGATGCTGGACAGGCTGTAGTAGCCGAAGCCCGCGCCCACGCCCAGCACGTCGCGCAGGGGCATGTCGCCCAGCAGGGCCCAGGCGGCCAGCGAGCCGCCAAGGGTGCCGATGCCCACGAACAGCGGCACCAGCGCCACCTTCACGTGCAGTTCGCGCAGGATGCGGAACGAGCGGGTGTCGAACCCGATGCCCATGCCCACCACGAACAGCAGCATGTACAGCGCCCACGAGGCCAGCCCGCCCGCCTGGTCGGCACGGGGAATGATGTCCAGCCTGCCCAGCAGCACGCCGGACAGGAAGACGCCGAGGATGATCAGGCTACCCTTCATGGCCCGCCCCCGGAGTGGCGGATGCGGCGGACGCGGCGGGGGCGTTCGGCCCGTCCAGCGCGCCGCGCAGCAGCACGTGCTGCAACAGCCACCCGGCGGCCACGCTGCCCGCCAGCGAGGCCATGCTGATGACCACGGCCCGCAGGCCGATGTCTCCGGCCTGGGCCACCAGCGCGTCGTCCGAGCCCAGCGACAGCCCCAGCAGGAACAGCAGCGCGTAGATGGACCAGGTGGTCAGCCGGTCCACCGCGCCGACCACGGCCGGGCGCGCGCGCAACAGGTAGCCCGCGGGCACGCCCACGGCGATGCAGCCGATTTCGACGATCATGAAACAGAATCCTTGCGCGGCGCCGTCCCGCCGGGGCATGGCGCCGATGATGCGCGGCAACGGGCCGCCGTTTCAGGGAAAGGCCAGCGGTAGCCTGCCCGTACCGTAGTGTCAACCCGTGCCGGAGGCCGCCCGGACGCGGGAAACAGCGAAAAAAACGCACCGCCCGTGATGCGCGTCACGTCCGTTCCCGCGCCGCGGACTTATATTGCGGGCGAGGGCGAAGGAAGCACCGCCGCCCCGCAACCGGAACACCACGGGCGGCCCGTCCGCCAGCTTGTAACGAACCGTAACGACAGGGAGACCGCCATGCGCCACATCCGCCTTGACGACATGCGCACCTTCAAGGACGCCGGGTTCGCCATGAATCTGGTGCACGATTCGGAAAACTTCAAGATCATCAACTTCAACTTCAAGGCCGGGCAGGAATTGCCCGTGCACAGCCACGACATCGACGGCGAACTGGCCATCACCGTCATCGAGGGCGAGGGCGAATTCCTGGGCGCGGACGGCGCGGCCATCCCGGCGAAGCAGGGCGACATGCTGGTCTCGGAAATCCGCGTGCCCCACGGCGTGCGGGCGAAGACCGAGATGCGGGTTGTCGTAGTCATCGCCCCTCCCATCTAGGAGCTGTTTCTAAATAGTCCTTTCGCCCGTTGGCGGACCGACCCGAAGGGCGCGAAGCGTGGCCGTTAGGCGAGCTTGCGAGCCTTACGGCCATCGTGCGCAACGCGGTCAAACTTCGCCTGCCATAACGGCTGAGGCATACTCCCTCATGGCAGGCTTGTTTTCCTTGCCAACGAACGAAAATCCTAATTTAGAAACAGCCCCTAGGAGCAAACCGTCCTTCCCGGCATTCGGGTCATGTACGAACGCCGCCGGCAATGAAAAAAGGGAGGCCCCATCGGGGCCTCCCTTTGTCGTTCATTGGTTCCGGGAGCGGGCCGATCCGGCTATTTGGCCACCTTGGCGCGGCGCAACTGGATGTAGGCGTTGCGCACCGAGGTGTACGGTTCCACCGCGCTCTTGGTCACGGCCTCGTAGCTGGAGATGGTCTCGTCCGCCTTGTTGAACTCGCCGTAGGCCCGGCCCGCGAAGTAGGTGACGTCGTCGTCCACCATGTAGCCGAACGGGTCGGCGAAGTAGTCGCCCACAAGGCCCACGCTGTCGCGCAGGGTGCTGGGGCCGATGACCGGCCAGACGATGTAGAAGCCTTCGCCCGCGCCCCATGCGCCAAGGGTCTGGCCGAAGTCTTCCTTGTCCGGCTCCACGATGGGCTTGTCCTTCTTGGCCACGTCGATGAACCCGGCCATGCCCACGGTGGAGTTGATGATGAACCGGCCCATTTCCACCCCGGCCTCCATGGGTTTGCCCTGCAACAGACAGTTCAGGAAGCGGATGGGAAAGGCCAGGTTGTGGAAGAAGTTGCGCACCCCGCTGCGCAGTTCGTCCGGGGTCACGGCCACGTAGCCCTGGTGCACCGGTTTGATGACCTTGAGCAGCAGCGCGTCGTTGATGGCGAACCACATGCGGTTCCAGCCTTCCAGCGGGTCGGGCACCATGTCCTCGTTGCCGGTGTCGTAGTCGTCGAGATCGGCGGAAATGGTGGGCGGGGCATGCTGTGCGCCTTCGGCGGGCGTGTCGGCGCGCGCGGCGGCCGGGGCCAGCAGCAGGGTGCAGGCAAGGCATGCCGTGTACAGCGCGATTGTGATGCGGAACGAACCTGCGGGCATGGAAACTCCCTCCGGGAGCGGATTCATGGTGCGTGCGCCGGGCGCGGTCCGATCCGGCTAGCCGGGCTGGCCCGACTGGGCTGGCTGGGCGGGCTGCTTGCGCACTTCCTCGGCCTTGGCCTGCACCCGCTCGATGAGCTGGTCGGCGGTGCCCTTTTCCAGCAGGTCCTGGAACTGGGTGCGGTAGTTCTTGACCATGCTCACGCCCTCGATGATCACGTCGTACACCACCCAGCTCTGCTGGCGGTTCTGGAGCATGCGGTAGGCCACGGGCACCTGCTTGTCCTTGATCACCACGGTGGTCTGGACCTCGACCTTGTCGCCCTTGCCGCTGACCAGTTCGCCGGTGAACAGCACCTGTTCGCCGCTGTAGCCGTCGAACTTCTCAAGGTAGGTGGCCCGCAGCAGCGAGGCGAACGCCTCGGCGAAGCGGTCCTGCTGGTCGGGGGTGAACGAGCGCCAGTTGACCCCCACGGTGCGGGCCGAGAACTCGCGGAAATCGAAGATATGGCGGATTTCGTCCTCCACCTTGTCCATCAGGGCGGGGCGCTGGGCCGGGTCCGTGTAGCCCGGCTGCTTGACGATGCCGAGGATGCGGTCCACGGACGCCTTCAGCGTTTCGCGGGCCGCGCCCGCGCTGTCGGCGGCGGCCAGGGCCGCGCCGGTCCAGCAGGAAAGGACGGTGACGAGCAGCGCGGCAAGGGCCGCGCCGCGCATAACTGTGCGGATGGGCATGGCTAGACTCCCCCGAACACGTACTTGCTGATCAGCGATTCGATGTCGATGGCCGATTCGGTTTCCGTGATTTCGTCGCCCTCGCCCAACTGATCTTCCGACCCGCCGGGAGAGAGCTTGATGTACTTGTCGCCTATGAGGCCACTGGTCTTTACCGAGGCGATGACGTCGTCGGTCAGGTGCACGCCTTCCTTCATGCGCAGGCTGACCATGGCCACCGGCTTGTCCGGCGCGAGCGTGATGGCCGCCACGCGGCCCACGGGCACGCCCGCTATCTCCACTTCCGCGCCCACGCGCAGGCCGGTGATGGAGCTGAACCGGGCATGCACGGTGTAGCCCTTGTCGGACAACAGTTCCATGCGCCCCAGCTTTACCGTGAGGTAGCCGACGCACAAAAGTCCGACGAGCACGAAGATGCCGACCGATGTTTCTCGCGAATACTTCTTCATGATGCCCTTCCCGTATCCGTTGGGGGCTGTTGTTACCGTATGTCCCCGGCCGCCGTCAGCGGTCCAGCCAGGCGTCGAGGGCCTGCTGCACCTCCGGCGCCAGCGTCACGTCCGCCCGTTGGTCCTCGTCGGCCCGCCGGTCCAGAAAGCTGCGCACGTAGGGGTCCTGCGTGGCGCGCAGCGCGTCCACCGGCCCCGCGAAGGCCGCGGTGCCGTCGTGCAGCATGAGCACGTAGTCGGCGATGGCGTCCAGGCTGCGCAGGTCGTGGCTGACCACCACGATGGTCATGCCGGGAAAATTGGCCCGCATGTCCAGCAGCAGGTGGTCCATGCGCGCGGCGTTGACCGGGTCCAGGCCCGATGTGGGCTCGTCGCACAGCAGGATGGGCGGGTCCATGACGATGGCCCGCGCCAGGCCCGCGCGCTTGCGCATGCCGCCGGAAAGCTGGTTGGGGTAGTAGTCGGCGTAGTCGGCCAGGCCCACCAGGGCCAGCTTGTGCAGCACGATCTGGCGGATGGTGGCCTTCGGCAGCCCGGTGTGCTCGCGCAGGGGCAGGGCCACGTTGTCGCCCAGGGTCAGCGAACCCAGCAGCGCGCCGTCCTGGAACAGCACGCCCATGCGCCGCCGCACCTTGCGGAAGTCGCGCCGGTGCAGGGCGAACAGGTCGCGCCCGCCCACCGAAAGGGTACCCGCCATGGGCCGTTGCAGGCCCAGCACGTGGCGCAGCAGGGTGGACTTGCCGCAGCCCGAGCCGCCGATGATCATGGAAATTTCGCCCGCGGGCAGCAGCGCGTTCACGTCGCGCAGCACCACGTGGTCGCCGTAGCCCACCGTGAGGCCGTCAAGCCGTATGTCCCATCCGGAAGTCGCGCGCATGGCCGTGGTCTCTTGTTACAGCAGGAACGAGGTCAGCACGTAGTCGGCCACCAGCACGAACACGCACGAAAGGACCACGGCGGAGGTGGTGGAATTGCTGACGCCCTCGGGCCCCACGCCGTCGCGGCGCATGTGGGTGAAATAGCCCTGGTAGCAGCTTACCGTAGCCACGATGACCGCGAACAGCAGCGACTTCATGAAGCCGCCGGTGATGTCGGCCATCTCCACGCTGGACTCGATGCGGTAGAAGTACACGCCCTCGTTGATGCCCAGCAGGGTGACCCCGGTGACGTAGCCGCCAAGGATGCCCACCACGTCGAACACCGCCGTCAGCAGCGGGAACGAGATGAGCGAGGCGGCGATGCGCGGGGCCACCAGGTAGGCCATGGGGTTGATGTCCATGACGTCCAGCGCGTCGATCTGGTCGGTGATGCGCATGACCCCGATCTCGGCGGCCATGGACGACCCGGCCCGGCCGGTGACCATGATGGCCGTCAGCACCGGGCCCAGCTCGCGGATCAGCGAAAGGGCCACGGCCGCGCCCAGCAGCCCTTCGGACCCGAACTTGACCAGCGTGTAGTAGCCTTGCAGCCCCAGCACCATGCCGGTGAACACCCCGATGAGCAGGATGACGAACAGCGACTTGGAGCCGATGACGAACACCTGGTTCAGGATCTTGGGAATCTGCTTGGGCGAGGCGAAGATGAGCCGCAGGCCGTCCGCCAGGAACAGGAACATGGCGCCCATCTCGCCCAGCAGGCGCAGGGTGGCCGCGCCAAGGGCGGTGACGGGGGCGAGTATGTTGGGGCCTGTGCTCATGGTGTTCTCTCCCGGCGGGCGGGCGTTGGAAGGGCGGGGCGGAGTGGCGCCTGCCCGTTCCCGGTGTCTTCACATCCTTACATGCTAGTCCCGTCGCAACATGCCGTCAAGGCAGCCCTATCGGGAAACCGGCGTCTTGCTGCGCAGAATCACCTTGTCTATGCCGTGTTTGGACAGCGCGGCGCGCAATTGGCGCGTGTCTTCCGGCGTGCCCCGGAACAGCGCGTTCAGGCGGTACCACGACACGCCGTTTTCCACCGAGGAGTCAAGGCGCACCTTGATGCCGGACGCCTCCAGCTTCGCCTTCAGGGCGTTGGCCGGGTCCGCTGTCTTGTAGGCCGCCACCTGGTACACGTAGTCGAAGCGTTCGCCGTCGGCGGGCTTGGTTTCCGCAGCCTTGGCGTCCCTGGCGGTCTTTGGAGCGGCCGCTGCGGAGGCTGCGGTCGCGGGGGCCTTCTTGTCGTCCTTTTTGGCGTCGGGCTTCTGGGCGGTCCGGGAATCCGGCTTGGAATCCGTTTTGGAGTCCTTTTTCGGGTCGGGCTTCTGGTCCTTCCTGCCGCCCTTGGCCACGATTTCCGTGGCGTTCACCGACACGCCCGCATTGCCCGATATGGGGGCGGGCTTGGCCCGCAGGGAATCCATGAACTGGAGTTCCTCGGGCTTGAACACGCCGCCGGGCATGGGGGTGGGTTGCGAGGCGTTCACGGCGGGCTTGGGCATGATGCGGTCGATGCCCAGGCGTTCCTCCGGGTTGTAGCCGCGTCCCACGATGACGCCGAGCACGAACACCCAGCCGAAGCCGATGATGGCCACGATGCCCGCCGAAATGAGCGAGGGCAGGGTGACGTTGATGGTGTAGACGCCCTTCCTGCGTCCGCCATCCTTCGCCCCTTGTCCGGAGTGTCCGGGCTGCCCTTGTCTGGGTGCTGCCATGCCTGGTTCCCGCGCCCCGGCGCGCCTACATGGCCTCGGGCGCTTCGACGCCGAGCAGGTTCAGGCCGTTGGCCACGGCCCGGCCCACGGCGCGCAGCAGGGCCAGCCGGGCCACGATGGTTTCCGCGCCGTCGGCGTTCAGCACCGGCACCTTGGCGTAGTAGCTGTGCAGGGCGCCCGCCACTTCCATCAGGTAGAAGCTGACGTGGTGCGGGGCCAGCCCTTCGGCGGCGGCGGAAAGGGTGTC
>JALHHV010000572.1:0-730 GCA_022837365.1 Desulfovibrio sp.
TGCTGCAAACCTTCAACGGCAGCGCGCAGCAGGGGTTCTTCGCCCTGTCGCAGAAGGTGGGCATGGCCTGCTTCCTGTTCGTCTCGGCCATGACGCCGCTGGTCATGCGCGAGTTGTCCATTGCCTGGGGCAAGGGCGACCGGACGGAAATGGGCCGGCTCATGGACCGCTTCGCGCCGCTACTGTTCACGGTGGCGGGATATTTCTCGTGCTTCACGGCCATGGAGGCCCCGGCAGTGGTGCGCATCTTCGGCGGTGCGGACTACGCGGCGGCCATCCTGCCGGTGCAGATCATGGCCCTGTACCCGGTGCACCAGGCGTACGGGCAGCTGGCGGGCTCGGTGTTCTACGCCACGGGCCGCACCCGCACCATGCGCAACATGGCGGTGACGGAATACGTGCTGGGCTTCGGCCTGTCGTGGCTGCTGCTGGCCCCGGCGGACAAGTTCGGCTTCGGCCTCGGGGCCATGGGCCTTGCGGTAAAGACGGTGCTGGTCCAGTTCCTGTCGGTCAATTTCATGCTGTGGATGAGTTCGCGGATCATCCCCCTGAACTACCTGCGCAACGTGGCGCATCAGGCGCTGTGCCTGGCCTTTCTGGCCGGGGCGGCGTGGGCCTGCCGCAGCCTGACCATGGCCGTGGGGCTGGGAGACGCGCAGGACATCGTGCGCTTCTTCGTGTCCGGCGTGGTCTATTCCGCGCTGGTGGGCGGGGCGGTGCTGGCCGTGCC
>JALHHV010000572.1:771-1534 GCA_022837365.1 Desulfovibrio sp.
CTACCGGCATATTGCACCCCGCATCGTGCGCGGCTATACTGCCACGGCCTGAAAAGCCCCCCCGTCAGGCCGCGCGGTGCGGCCCGCGCGGTTCATGCATCACCGACGGACGCCACCGCGCCCGCCCCACACCATCCGGCGGCATTGCCGCCGCACCGCACGCGAACGCAACCACCATGATCACCGCACGCGACATTCGGGACAAGATGCGCCGGGGTGAAGCCACCATCGGCACCTGGATGCAGATTCCCTCCACCGACGTGGCCGAAATCCTCGGCCGGTCGGGCTACGACTGGGTGGCCGTGGACCTGGAGCACGCCGCCTTCACCCGCGCCCAACTGCCCGACGCCTTCCGCGCCATCGAGCTTGGCGGGGCCGCGCCCTTCGCCCGCGTGGCAGAAGCCACCCTGACCGACATCAAGGCATCGCTGGATTCCGGCGCGCGGGGCCTGATCTTTCCCATGATCGAAACCCGCGAGCAGCTCGACGCCGCCATCGGCTGGGCGCTGTACCCCCGCACCGACGGCCCTTCCGGCGTGCGCGGCGTGGGCTACTGCCGGGCCAACCTGTTCGGCCGCGAATTCGCGCCCTACGTGGACGGAACCGCCCGCGACACCCTGTTCGTGGCGCAGATCGAGCACATCCGCGCGGTGGACAATCTGGACGCCATCCTGTCCCACCCCCGCCTGGACGCCATCATGGTGGGGCCGTACGACCTTTCCGGCTCCATGGGGCTTACCGCCCAATTCGACCACCCGGACTT
>JALHHV010000131.1 GCA_022837365.1 Desulfovibrio sp.
GGAAAGCGCGTGGCCGCCGCGCTGACCACGAAGCCCAGCCGCAGCCGCCCCCGCTCGCCCCGCGCCGTGCCGCGCGCCCGTTCCACCGCCGCGTCCAGCCCGGCCAGCAGGTCGCGCACGTCGTCGCGCAGGGCCTCGCCCGCCGGGGTGGTCCGCACGTTGCGGCTGGTGCGGTCGAACAGGCGTACCCCCAGTTCTTCTTCCAGCGCCTGGATCTGCTGGCTGAGCGGCGGCTGCGAGACGTGCATGCGCCGGGCGGCCCGCCCGAAGTGCAGTTCTTCCGCCACGGCCAGGAAGTAGCGCAACTGGCGCAGTTCCATGATTGATATCCATTGCGTATTGATTATCGAGAAAATTCGAATTGGACATATCATTCGGTGCGCCATAGCGTCCAGACCATGGACACGGCCTTCTGGCCGGTTGGTGCCATACGGACAGGTGGAGCACGACAGGCGGTTCGGGATGTTCCCGGCCGCCCGCTCCATCCACCCGCACGCCATGGGAGCACGCCATGTTCGCCTTCGCCATCATCCAGCCCCGCCCCGACAGACGCCCGCCCGTACTGGTGCGCCTGGTCCTGACCGCGCCGAGGGCCGTGCTGATGGGGCTGGTGCTGGGCGTGGCCATGGGGCTCGGCCCCACGCTGGCCCCCCCGCTGGCCCCCTGACGCTCTCTCCGTTCGACCGCCACGCGCCCACGGGTCCGCCTGAAGCCCGGACGCGCGAAACAGGACGCCCCCTACCTGCCGGAGGGGGCGTCACCATGCGCCCGTGCTTGGTTACGAACGAGGACAGAGCGGGAGGTGCGACCAGAGGCCTGCTCGTACCCCGCTCGCCGACAAAGAATAATTGCAAACAGATTGACTATACCGACCCGCATGTCATAGCGATAGGGCAGACGGCTCTTGCCCATTTAGGGTGGTAATGTCAAGAGAGGAAAAAATCGACGTTCCATCCCGCTTCCGTTACGGCTAGACATGTGATGGTCGATGGAATCATAATTGGGAGATAGCCATGGCCACCGCTTCGCAAATCACCGCGCTCATACGTTCTTACAAGGACAATGACAAAGAACGCTTCATAAACACTGCATTGCAACTTGCATCCCACGAAAAGAAGCTTGGACACACTGCAGTGGCCGCAGAACTGCAAATGCTTATTGATGGAATCAAAAAGCAGCCTGCCACATCAACTACCAATGTCGTCCACTTCAAGCACAGCGCCGAACTCTCGGAACTGGCCCTTGCGTCCAAGCCCGACGAACGCCTTGCGCAACTCGTTCTACCCGACCAGACTAAAAGCTGCATAAAAAGAGTTCTGCTCGAAAATCGACAGCAAGCAAAACTTAGAGGCCATGGACTGTCGCCTCGTCGCAAGATTCTACTTGCAGGCCCCCCTGGTACGGGGAAAACCATGACCGCAAGAGTCCTTGCTGGCGAGCTCCACATGCCCCTGTATACGGTCATGATGGACCGCCTCGTAACAAAATACATGGGTGAAACGAGCGCGAAGCTCCGCCAAATTTTCGAGTGCATCGCTGACCATCGTGGCGTCTACCTGTTCGACGAGTTCGATGCCATTGGAGCAGATCGCGGACGAGATAACGATGTCGGTGAGATGCGCAGAGTCCTGAACAGCTTCTTACAGCTTCTGGAGCAAGACGATTCGCTTAGCCTCATTGTTGCAGCGACCAACACATCACGCATACTGGACACCGCACTCTTCCGCCGCTTTGACGACGTTTTACATTTCGAAAAGCCTGACGAGAGCAGCATTATTTCTCTCCTGAGAAATAGGCTCGGTCGCTACTGGAAAAGCGAATTCGACAACAGAACTATATTAGATAAAGCTATAGGGTTAAGCCATGCAGAAATAGTCCAATCGTGCGACGACGCGATAAAAGATACCATTATCAACGACAAGGCGGAACTGGATACAAGCACACTCATTTCTTCAATCAACTACAGATTAAACGCCTACAAATAATGAGAGCAACATGCCGCAACATCCTTTGATTTTTTTCCAAGGAAGAAACAGAATCCTCCCCTATACAGGACGCGGAGTCCCAATAACCCCACGACAAGCAAACATAGACGACCGCCCTGCCCACATACAGCGAATAATCAATAGTTTTGATGTCGCATGGGCGGAACAAGCGCTCCAGCTAGCACAGCGGAGCGCGCTTTCTTTACCTGCTCGCGACGGAATATACCTCGAAGTCTCCAGCGAGCCCGGCTGCGAACTTGCGTACGGCAGTCTAGAGTCTCTTAGAAGCAATACTCGCCTACTCAACATCAGAACTGCCACTGGGCCTAATGGAGAGCCCATTACATACGCAACAATATTTATTCCCTTCGCATCGCGCGCAACGATAGCTACAAAGCTACTCAAATACGCAGAAACAATTGACAGAGAATCACCAAAAAACAAAAAACTCGTCGAGAGTATCAACGGAATACGGACAGCTATTGTCGAGTCTTTCTGGACAGACGATGAAAATCACATGCCCGGAGATGAAAAGGAGTGGTGCGAAATATGGCTCCAAGGCGGTGACCCCGGAGTGAGCGATGCGCAACTTCGCAACGCAACGACAATTCTTAATATCGAATGCATGCCTGGTATGCTCAATTTCCCCGAGCGAACCGTCATATTATGTAAAGTTAACAAGTCAGACCTTCAGGACTTACTTCTCTCATGCCCGCATATTGCAGAATTCAGATTTTCAAAAGAGTCTGCACAGTTCTTTACAGAATTGGAAAACTTTGACCAACAAGAGTGGGCGGAATCACTTCTTGAAAACACAACCTTTACCAACTCTGATATCTCTGTCTGCATCCTCGATACCGGCATCAACGCAGGACACCCGCTCCTAGCCCCTGTCCTTCCCGATGAAAATCTTCATACTGCTTTAGCAGACTGGGGAACAGACGACCACAATGGTCATGGGTCACAAATGGCGGGCATAGCAGCATACGGAAATCTCGCAGATGCCCTAGCCTCTGCAGCCCCCGTGGAGGTCAACCATCAGCTTGAATCATGCAAGATACTCCCACGCACCGGAGGAAATCCCTATCAACTCTACGGGTTCATTACAAAGCTCGGCGTAACTGCTGTTGAAAGCGCATCACCAGAACGCACAAGGACGTTCTGCATGCCAGTAACGGCACCCGGCCCGTTCAAGGGGGGATCACCAACGTCATGGTCTGGCGCCATTGACCAATTGGCATCCGGCTTCTTTGATCAACAAAAACGCCTATTCGTCATATCGGCTGGCAACGTCGATCCAAGCATCTTGCATGACTACCCATCTGCAAGCCTCAGCACGCCGATCCCGGAGCCAGCTCAAGCGTGGAATGCAGTAACGGTGGGTGCATATACCGAAATGGTAAACATCACCGACCCTGACTTGAGAGGCTACATCCCCCTTGCCGCCCAAGGAAACCTTTCCCCCTTCTCTGCGACGTCTAGTCCCTGGGGCAGAAAATGGCCATACAAGCCTGACGTTGTAATGGAGGGCGGAAACTTGGCCGTCGTCGAAAATGGCGACCGACGCACAACCTGCACGGAATCAGACTGTTTGTCTCTTTTAACGACAACACACACTCCTCAAGAAAACCAGTTCACAAACTTCAATCAAACGAGCGCTGCAACTGCGCTTGCCTCTGAGTTCGCAGTAAAATTGCAATGCACATACCCAGGCGCATGGCCTGAAACCATCAGAGCTCTGATGATTCATTCTGCAGAGTGGACATCAGCCATGCTCGATAATTTTGCTCCCAACAGAAGCAAAACAGAAATAGCTACACTCCGACGCATCTGCGGCTACGGGGTGCCATCTCTCTCTCGTGCCGCATGGTGTATGGACAACTCTTTAGTTCTCGTTGCAGAGAGAGAGTTGCAACCGTTTCGCATGGTCGACGGTACCCCCAAGACACATGAAATGCACATCTTCACGCTCCCCTGGCCAACAGAAACCCTCATGACCCTCGGCGAAACCCCTGTAACCCTGCGCATCACCTTGTCATATTTCATCGAACCTAGCCCTGGCGAAATAGGATGGAAGGATCGCTATCGCTACCCATCGCATGGGCTTCGCTTTGACTTGAACTTGCCCAACGAAACCACCGCGATGTTTGCCCAAAGAATTTCAGCGGCTGCTACCGCTGAAGAAAATGGCGATGACGACGCAGGAGACAACCAGGCAGCCGCACGCCCTGACCATGGCAGCGCACGATGGACAATGGGAAAGAACAGCAGAGCCACAGGCTCAATCCACTCGGACATAATACAGGGCACAGCCATAGAAATTGCAGCCTGCAACATGCTGGCCGTATACCCCCAAATCGGCTGGTGGCGTGAACGCCATCAACTTGGCCGTATCAACAATATCGCTCGCTACAGCCTAATTGTATCCCTCAGAACGCCTGACGAAAACATTGATATATACACACCAGTCGCAACCGAACTAGGTATCATTCCGCAGGTCGATGTACCGATCCAGATCGAGGTTTAACCCCTCAGCACCGGTTCTCACCTAGCTATCGAACCTGGGCTGCAATGTGGACAGCCCAGGTTCTATTGTCGTGGCGGGCCGACGCGGCGGCTGGGCTACACGGCAGAGGGCAGGTCCCGGTGCGGCGGGTGGGCACACACCAAAAAGTGCCCACTTGACCATGCCGCCCGGCAAGGTATGCAGGAAACAGTGACCAAACCGCGTCCGGCATCTGGCAGTGTGTTCCTGCGGAGTGGGCGCACAGCCGCAGCGAGGTTGCCATGAACGTCCTGATCATCAACGGGCACGAGCCCTATCCCCATTCGCCCGGCGCGCTGAACCGCCACCTGACCGAACTGGCCCGCGCCACGCTGGAAGGGCTGGGCCACGCCGTGCAGGTGACCGAAACCAGCAAGCCCTACGACGTGGAGGCGGAAATCGCCCACCACCAGTGGGCCGACCGGATCATCGTGCAGTCGCCGGTGAACTGGATGGGCTTTGCGTGGAGTTGCAAGAAGTACATGGACCATGTCTATTCCATGGGCACCGACGGCAGGCTGTGCAAGGGCGACGGGCGCAGCCGTTCCGCGCCGGAGTTGCAGTACGGCTCGGGCGGGGCGCTGCGCGGCAGGCAGTACATGCTTTCGCTGACCTTCAACGCGCCCGCCGAGGCCTTCGGCGACGCCGGGCAGTACCTGTTCGGCGGCAAGACCGTGGACGACCTGTTCTTTCCCGCGCACATGAACTTCCGGTTCTTCGGCATGACGCCGCTGGAAACCTTCTGCTGCCACGACGTGATCAAGAACCCGCGCATCGAAGAGGATTGCGAGCGGTATCGGGCGCATCTCACGCGGCTGTTCGGGTAGCGCGTTGTTTCGTGCGAAGAAAAAAGACGCCCCCTGCCAGGGGGCGTCTTTGTGTTCGGGCGGGCGAGGGGACGATCCGGCGTTACAGCAGCGGAATGTCCCAGTTGAACGGGCTGGTCCTGCGGGGTTCGGGCACGGTCTGGGGCGGGTGTTCGTCGATGCGCACGAACAGGGTGTATCCGGCGGCCTCCAGTTGCGGGCGGCGGTCCTCGATGTCCAGCGGCCAGCCGGGGTAGATCCAGGTGTTCTGGCCGTAGCGGCGGGCCCAGAACACCTCGGCCCGGCTTCAGCCCTTCCAGGTGATGGCGGGTGACGCCCATGGGCCAGTAGCCGGACAGCACCACGCCCAGCGGCAGGCAGCTCTGGCGCGGCAGGGCCAGGATGTCCTCTCCGGGCAGTTCGGGGCTGACGATGGCGGCGGCAAAGCCCAGCTTGCGCAGCACGGCCAGCGCGGCCGGGTTGGAGGTGTTGCAGAAGGGACCGGCGGTCAGCACCAGGTCGCGCCGGGCCTTGTCGTCTCCCGGTTCGCCGAACAGGGCCACCTGCCACGGCGCGTTGAGCACGAAGTGGCGCGCCCCGTCGCGGGCGGCCTGCCGGGCCATGCGCACCCACTGGGCCTCCTCGTCCGGCCAGATCACCGGCGGCAGCCACCACGAGATGCGCGGGTACAGCGTGCGCGACACCTCGCGCAGGGCCTTGGGCGACAGCCACAGGCCCATCACCGTGCCGGGGCGCACCCCGGCCTTGCCCTCGCGGCCGTGCGGCAGCGAGCCGCGCAGGATGACGTCCAGCGGCCGGGCGGGCTTGCCGGGGGCGGGGTATGCCGGGGTGAAGTCCACCGCGCCGCCTTCGCGCACCTCGCGCGTCAGTTCCGGCTCGCGGCGGTCGATGAGGAACACCGGCGTGCCCGATTTCGGCGTCTTGTGGCGCGGCAGGCGCAGGGTGAAGGTGCCCGCCTTGGGCACGTGGCGCGCCACCGGCAGGGTGGAATGCCACGATTCGTCCTCGTACCCGATGCGCAGCAGGTCCTGCGGCAGCAGGTTGAAGCGGGGCTTGAAGAAGATGTCGCCCTCGGGGTTCTGGCCGATCTTGCCCGCCAGCAGGCCGGAACTGGTCTGCTCGCCGGGGGCGGTGGGGTCGTCGCCGCGCTGGGGCAGGAACCGGGAGTGGGTGCCGGGGCGGCCAAGGGCCATTTCCAGAATGTCCTCGGCCTGCTTGCGGGCCTTGGGGTCGTCCGGGTTGTCGCGCAGCAGCCGGTAGGCCGACACCGCGTAGTACACGTAGTGCGGCCCCTTCTTGCGGCCCTCGATCTTCCACGAGGCCATGTGCGGCACCGACAGCAGCGTTTTCGCCAGCACGTCCAGCGAAAGGTCGAGGCACGAGAAGAAGCGCCCCTCGCGGCCCTTCTGGCGGTACACCCGGCGGCACGGCTGCACGCAGCGGCCGCGCAGGCCGCTTTTGCCGCCCATGTAGCTGGACCAGTAGCAGCGGCCGGACACGCAGTAGCACAGCGCGCCGTGCACGAAGAATTCAAGGTCCAGGCCGTCGGGGCAGGCGGCCCCGCAGGCGCGGATTTCGTCGATGTTCAACTCGCGCGGCAGGATCACCCGGCTGGCCCCCAGGTCGCGCGCCACGGCGAGCGCGGCGGGGTGGGTGACGTTGGCCAGGGTGGACAGGTGCAGTTCGCCCGCGAACCCGGCCTGCCGGGCGATGTCCAGCATGCCGAGGTCCTGCACGATGAGCGCGTCGGGCCGCACGTCGCGGGCCAGGCGGGCCACAAGGCGTCCTGCGGCGCCGGGATCGCCGGGCTTGAGCATGGAGTTCATGGCCACGTAGATGCGGCGGCCCTCGGCGTGGGCCAGGTCCGTCAGCGCGGCCAGTTCGCCGGTGGCGAAGTTTTCCGCCTGCATGCGGGCCGAAAAGTGCTTCAGGCCCAGGTACACCGCGTCGGCACCGGCGGCGAAGGCGGCCAGCGCGGCCTGCATGTCGCCCGCCGGGGCGAGGATTTCGGGCGTGCGCAGACCGTCGCCCGTTTGGGCGGTGGTGGAGGGGGCGTCGTCGGAACGGACCGGTGCGCCGGATGCGGCAGCCCCCGTGGACACACCGGGGGGCAGCAGTTCCGCCAGTTCCGCCTCGGTCAGGCGGACGCGGCGATGTTCGCGTTCCGGGGCGCGGCTGTCCACGAAGTCGTCGGCCTTGTTTGCCGGGCGCGCCGGACCGGAAGGACGGGCCGGGCGAGAAGGCCGGTCCGTCCGGCGGTCGGAACGGTCGTCCGGGCGCCCTTTGGAGCGGCGGCCGCCGTCGCCGGATGCGCCGCCCCCGGCGCGCGGGTCGGTTGACCAGTCGTTGTCGTGGTCCCGCTTGCCGGGCTTTTTCGGACCGGCCGGGCGCTTGCCCGTGGCGGCGGCGCCCTTTGGGCCGGATGCGGGGCGTGAAGGCTTGCTGGACATGGATATGTTTCTCCGCGGGGGATGAAATATGCGTGGGGGAGGCCCGCCGGGCGAAAAGGCCGGATATGGCCGACGTGCCGGGGGCGGCGTTGCGGCAGGACGGATGGCGTCGCGGTGGCCGCATGGGGAGCAGTGCATCTAACCATAGAACGCCCGCATGGCAACCGCAATGACCCGCGCCCCGGAAACCCGCGCCGCCGCATCCTCCCGGCCCCCCACCGCTTGACCCGGCCCGCGCCGCCGACTACACCGGTATGCACGGGGGGCACGCGCGGTTTCCGTCTCGGAGTGCGCCCGCGCCCCGGCGGCCACACGACGCGGCCACATTCTTTTCGAGGACACCATCACCGCCATGAACACACCCGCCTGCACCGACCTCAAGGTGCTCGACCTCGTTCCCTTCGGCCAGACCGGCGGCGAGGCCCGCTTCTTCGCCCTGCGCCTGGAACGCCCCCAGTGGGCCGACTGGAAGCCCGGCCAGTTCGTCATGCTGCGCCCGGCCGGATGGGCGCTGGACATGCTCTGGGCGCGGCCCTTCTCCATCTGCCGCATCAGCGCCCGCGACCTGGTCATCTTCTTCCAGGTGGTGGGGCGCGGCACCGCGCGCCTTGCCCAACTGCGCACCGGCGACGTGGTGCACGTGTGGGGGCCGCTGGGCAACGCCTTCGCCATGGAGCCGGACACCCCCACCCTGATGCTGGCCGGGGGCATCGGCATCGCGCCGTTCATCGGCTATGCCCACACCCACCCCAAGCCGTGGAATCTGTGGATGGACTTCGGCCACCGCATGCCGCTGGGGTGCTACCCCTTCGAGAGCATCAACGAAAAGATCATGGCCGACAGCCACCACGAGGAAGGCCCCGAGGACCTTTCGCGGTTCATCGAGACCATGGGCCGCCGGATGCGCGAATTCCGCGACCAGAACGGGCTGGTGCTGGCCTGCGGGCCCACCCCCTTCCTGCGCACGGTGCGCTCGTTCGCGCTGGAATACGGCGTGCGCACCCAGCTTTCGCTGGAAACGCGCATGGCCTGCGGCGTGGGCGCGTGCCTGGGCTGCGTGTGCCGCACCACAGAGCAGTGGCCCGACCCGGCCAAGGCGGGCGGCAACGTGCAGACCTGCACCCAGGGCCCCGTGTTCTGGGCCGAGCAGATCACCCGCCGATGCGCCCGTGCAGGCTTGCGAACGCTAGGGGCTGTTTCTAAATGGTCTTTTCGTCCGTTGGCTGCGTCAAACTTCGCCTTCCATTTCGGTCAAATACGATAAGAGTATGCTCCCTTATGGCAGGCTCGTTTTCCTTGCCAACGAACGGAAATCCTCATTTGGAAACAACCCCTAGGGCAGGGGCCAGGATACAATCATGATCGACATGCACGTTACCCTTCCCGGCGGACTGCACCCGCTGACCCTGAACAACCCGGTCATGACCGCATCGGGCACCTTCGGGTACGGGGTGGAATTCGCCCCCTACGGCGACCTGACCAAGCTGGGCCCTGTCCCCGCGCCGGGGCAACCCCATGCCCCGCGTGGCCGAAACCCCCTGCGGCATGCTGAACGCCGTGGGGTTGCAGAACGACGGCGCGGACTACTTCGTGCGCAACACCCTGCCGAAGCTGCCGTGGCGCGAGGTGCCCGTCGTGGCCAACCTGTACGCCTGCGACCCCGGCGAGTTCGGCGAACTGGCCGGGGTGCTGGCCGCCGAAGAGGGCGTGGCCGCGCTGGAAGTGAACATCTCGTGCCCCAACGTGAAGGAGGGCGGGGTGATCTTCGGGCAGGACCCGCGCCAGGCCGCCAAGGTGACCGAGGCGGTGAAGCTGCGCGCGGGCAGCAAGCCGGTGATGGTCAAGCTGTCCCCCAACGTCACCGACATCGCGCTCATGGCCCGCGCCGTGGAAGACGCCGGGGCCGACGTGCTGTCGTGCATCAACACCCTGACCGGCATGGGCGTGGACATCAACACCCGCAAGCCCCTGCTGGCCAACGTGGTGGGCGGCCTGTCCGGCCCGGCCATCAAGCCCGTGGCCCTGCGCTGCGTGTGGCAGGTGGCCAAGGCCGTGTCCATCCCGGTCATCGGTATCGGCGGCATCACCAGCGCGGAGGACGTGCTGGAATTCCTGCTGGTGGGCGCGCACGCCGTGCAGGTGGGCACCGCCAACTTCATCCGCCCCGACTTCGCCTTCCGCCTCGTGGACGAACTGGCCGCCCTGTGCGAGCGCATGGGCATCGAGCAGTGGGATGATTTC
>JALHHV010000132.1 GCA_022837365.1 Desulfovibrio sp.
GGACTGATTTTAGGAACAATTTTCCGGTTATACCAGTTCTCGTCCTTTACCTTAAGGCTGATATAGCGGGTAAGAAACCCTGCCAGCATGGGGATTCCCAAATAGATAAGGACGCTTTTTGCAATTTCCGCCATCGTTATGTTGGCTACCGAGTCGTTGGTGGGTAACCCAAACCATCCGGGCAGGACGGCTATGAAAAAATAGGCGTACAACGAAAAGAAAAGGATTTGGAACAGTGAGTTGAAAGCCACCAATCCGGCGGCATACTGACGGTCACCGTGAGCCAGGTCGTTCCATACGATCACCATGGCAATGCATCGGGCCAACCCGATGAGGATAAGACCGTACATATAATCGACATTGAACTGCAAAAACAAAATGGCCAGAAAGAACATCAGGACGGGACCGATGATCCAGTTCTGGACCAGCGATAAACCTAAAATCCGGGTGTTTTTGAAAACATCCCCCAGTTCTTCGTATTTTACTTTTGCCAAAGGTGGATACATCATGATAATCAGTCCGATGGCGATGGGGATATGGGTTGTTCCGACGGACAACGAATCCCAAAAACTGGCGATTGAGGGGAACAGCCATCCCGATAACACTCCGGAGAGCATCGCCATAAAGATCCAGAGCGTAAGGTAGCGGTCGAGTATTTTTAGTTTTGCTTTCATGCTTTACAATTGAGCTTTGATTTCTTCATCGTAGAGTTTTCTGAATGCTTCTTTTATCTCATGGCGAACACGGCGAAACTCGCTTTCTATAAATTCGGGTGTGCCGACGGCGTGGCTCGGATCGTCAAAGCCGATATGCAGCCTTTTCTTTACTTTTCCGGTAAATGCCGGACACACTTCGTTAGCGCCGCCACAAACGGTAATTACATAATCCCACGCATCGTTGAGGTATTTGCCTACCGGGTCGGATGTGTGGTGGCTGATGTCGATACCCACTTCCGCCATCGCTTTCACCGCACCGGGATTTAATTTCCCCGATGCCTCTGTTCCTGCTGAACAAACCGTGATATCCGGATTGAACGATTGCAGGAAACCGTGAGCCATCTGACTGCGGCAACTGTTCCCTGTACAAAGAATTAATATTTTCATACTGATTTGATTTTTAAAATGTTATTAATGTCTTTTAAACTGTGAATTTGAATATATAAGGACTTCCATTGTCAAAATTTTTCATGTAATTATAACGACTTGTAGCCGGATACGGTAATGCTGAAAATTCCTGTTTCTCCTTTTTTGAAATCTTTGATTTCTTCCTCAGACATATATTTCGAAAGAACTTTATAGGGAATTGGTATTGGCTTCAACTTATGAATTGCTACGTTCTCAAAACCGTTGTCATGGATGATATTGATATATTGATCCCGCGTAATGGCACCCGAAACACATCCTACATACATTTCTGCATCAGAGCGCAGGGTTTCAGGCAACTCACCTTTGGTCACTACATCGGAAACACAAAAATGTCCTCCGGGTTTCAGTACGCGAATCATTTCAGCAAATGCTTTGTGCTTATTGGGCACCAGATTTAGAACGCAGTTCGATACAATCACATCAAAATCGTTGTCAGAAAAAGGCATCTCTTCGATGTCGCCTTGCACAAATTCCACATTCATGAATCCGAGTTTCCGATTGTTTTCAATAGCTTTGGCAACCATCATGTCCGTGAAATCCAGACCCACGATTTTGCCTGTTTCTCCCACAATGGCGCGGGCTACAAAGCAATCATTTCCGGCACCGCTTCCCAAGTCGAGCACACAGTCGCCAGTTTTCAGATTGGCAAACTGAGTAGGGAGTCCGCACCCCAAGCCCAAATCTGCATCGGGATTATAGCCTTCTACGGTGTTGTAGTCATCTCCAATCATGCTGAATTCAATTTTCTCACAACAACCCGAAGTTCCGCAACAGGATGATTTAATCTTATCATTTGACAAGCTTTGTTTGGCTATTGAACCATATTTTTCCTTTACAACCACTTTTAAATCTTTAGCATTCATATATTTAATTTGATTTTAGCTTTGCTTAATTATAAACTTCCAAAAATTAATCCGGATAGGGTTGACAAAATAATGACTAACGCAGCATAGACAACTGTTTTCTGTGTTCCAATAATTCCACGGATAACCAATAAATTTGGCAAAGACATCGATGGCCCTGAAAGTAACAGTGCCAATGCCGGACCTTTCCCCATTCCCGAGGCGATTAATCCCTGAATAATTGGAACTTCTGTAAGTGTGGCAAAATACATAAACGCACCCACAACGGAGGAAAGAAAATTCGATTTGAATGAGTTTCCGCCCACAGCCCAGGCAATCCATTCGTTCGGAATTATTCCGGGAATAGCCACATTATCGTGCGTGGAACCCAGCAAAAATCCGGCAATGACCACGCCTATTGCCAATAAGGGAACAATTTGTTTCGTAAACTCCCACGATGAAAGAATCCACTTCTTGTTTTCTTCGTCGTCCGCTTTGTCCGTTAATCCAAGGAATGCGACGGCAGCAATTCCTATTACCATTGAAATGACTGGATTCCTGAAAATAAATGTACTTACGGCTGTAACCACTACGGCAGCAACTACTTTCCATGTTTTCATTTTCAGAATGAAAATCAGGGCTGTAGCCAGTACCAGACTAAAAACACCGGTAATGTACCACTTGTTTTCCCATATAAAATGCCAAAAGCTGTTTGTGTCGTCTGATGTGGGTTTTCCCCAATTGGCAAAAACCAAAATCAGTACCAGTGTGAAAAAGAAAATAGATGTTTGCCACAACGGTCGTTTTTCGGGTTCAGGAATAATGTTCATCTGTTCATCGGCCCGTACTTTTTCCTCTTTTCGGTAAATGAACGCCATAATCAACCCGATGATAATGCTGAACGAAACGGCTCCAATAACGCGTGCTGCTCCCAATTCCCAACCTAAAATCCGGGCGGTAAGAATTATAGCAAGAATGTTAATGGCAGGACCTGAATATAAAAAAGCGATAGCGGGTCCTAATCCGGCACCACGTTTATGAATACTCGAAAACAAGGGTAAAATCGTGCAGGAACAAACCGCCAGAACAGTTCCCGAAACAGCAGCCACCGTATAGGCAACCCATTTTTTTGCTTTTGCTCCAAAATATCTGATAACGGAGCCTTGACTGATAAAAACCGAAATAACTCCCGCTATTAAAAAAGCGGGTAATAAACAAAGTACCACGTGCTCCCGGGCGTACCATTTCGATAAATCGAAAGTGGCATCCATGGCCGTGTTGAACACGTTGCTGTGAATAGGCAAGAAATATATCGCCAAGAACACAACAACAAAAGTGACAAGTATCTTAAATTCTTTTCTGATTTCCATTTTCTAAAAATAAAAGCTGTACGTGTAATAAATTCCTATAATGATAAAGATTAAGGCAATGGCTTTACTAAACCATTTTTCGAATTTCTGAACGCTGTTGTAAAACCGCCCAACTTCGGCAAAACTGAAAGCCAGTAGCCACGCCACGATAATTACAGGCAATGCTGTTGCTATAGCAAATACAACTGGGAAAAAATATCCTCCTGCTTCCATTGCCGACATCGGCATAAGCATTCCGAAGTAGAATATTCCGCTTGTCGGACAAAATGCCAAGGCGAAAAGTACACCCAGCCAAAGTGCACCCCAACCACCTTTTTTTCTGATTTTTTCAGAGTTTTTCCCACTGAACCCGAATTTGGGCAAATTCAGCTTGTGTCCGTACAACATGAATAGCCCGATAATAATTAATAGTGGGCCGATAATGACACCGCCGAATTTCGCAATGAACTTTTGAATTCCGTAAAGGCTTGAACCTTGTTTGAGGATGAAAATCAGAATGATGCCTAATGCCGTGTATGAAACTATTCTGCCCAATGTGTACAGTAACCCGTTTCTGAAAATTCTTTTTTTATCTTCAATGTCTTTACTTATGTAGCCAATAGCGGTAATGTTGGTAGCCAGCGGACAAGGACTGATTGCGGTAAGCAACCCGAGAATGAATGCCGTAATAAACGGAATGTTACTGCTTTCGAGTAAGTTTTGAAGAAACTGCTCCATATAAGGATTAATTGGCCAAAAATTCGTTTATTTTTTCGCTTAATCCCCTTTTGAAGGCATCGGGATTGTTGCGGGCATTGGTAAAAGCAAACTCTGTGAGATTGTTCACTGATTCCTGATCTTTTTTCCAGTCGTTGACAAAAAGCGATGACCACGCCACTTCGTACCTGTCGGCGATGGCCTTATTTTCCGGCTTGGAGATATCCACTATTTTGAATATCAATTTTTTGCTGTTAATGGCGTCAGCGAAACTGCTTTCGATCAGACTTTTGGTTTCTGCTTCGATGGCCTGACAGGTTGGACAACGCTGTGTGCCGTGAAAATAAATTACCTCCACCACGTCGCCAGATGGAGCAAATTTCTCTGTGGATTGATTGGTGGTTTGTTCCGCTTTTTTATTTTGATTACAACTTATCGTGAATAGTCCGATAAGGCAGACAAAGATTAACTGTTTCATTGCGCTACTTTTTCAATAGATTTTTTACTTGTTCGAGTGATAATTTTTTTCCTGACGATACCACTTTTTCGTTGATAACCAATGCCGGAACGGAGAACACATTGTACTGCATAATTTTTACCATGTCCTCTTCTTTTACCACATTAGCCTCAATACCAAGTTCAATTACCGCTTGTTTTGTAGTTTCGTACAGTGTTTTGCAACTTGGACATCCTGTTCCTAAAATTTTAATTTCCATAATTTCTGTATTTTATTGATTTATCTGTTTATAGTTCGTCAAACAACGAACATTGTTTATAAAAAATTTTTAGCAATAATTTTTGATTTCCGATGCGAAAAAGTTTCCAAACAGGTTGCGGGCAATTTCCCAGTTCTCTTTGTTGATGCAATACTTCACTTTGGGAGTTTCAATTTCACCCTGAATAAGCCCGGCGTTTTTCAACTCTTTCAGGTGTTGCGATACGGTTGCCTTGGCATTGGGAAACACATCGTGGATATCGCCGAAATAACA
>JALHHV010000133.1 GCA_022837365.1 Desulfovibrio sp.
CTGCCGCTGATGCTGGCCGCCGCGCGCCTGCGCCTGCCCGCCTCGCGCGCCACGCAGACGCTTGGCGACTACTTCCGCTCCACCCTGCGCATCGCGCTTTCGCCCCGCGCGCTGGTGCTGTTCGGGCTCTCGCTGCTCACCTTCGTGCAGTTGTACGGCCCCATGGTCACCTTCTTTCCGGTGCTGGCGGACACGCGCTTCCACGCCGCGCCATCGCGCATCGGAGCCATCTTCGCCGTGTCCTCGCTGGGCACGGCCATGATCGCCTCGCAACTGGGGCGGCTGTCGGAACGGTTCCCGGCCCGGCGGCTGATCATGCTCAGCCACGTGCTGTACGCCGTGGCCATGCTGCTCCTGCCGCTGATGCCCGGCCTGTGGTGGCTGCTGGGGCCGGTGCTGTGCTTCGGCATGGCCCAGGGACTGAACCTGCCCAACCTGTCCACCATGATGACCTCGCTGGCCCCCACCCAGCAGCGCGCCGCCATCATGGCCGTCAACGGCACCCTGCTGCGCCTGGGCCAGACCATCGCCCCGCTGCTGTTCGGACTGCTCTACGCCGGGGGCGACCTGCCCGCCGTGTTCGCGGGCGGGGCCGCCGTCAGATGGCCTTGCAGAACGCGGGCAGGTCGTCGGGCTTGCGGCTGCTCACCTGATTGCGGTCCACCACCACCTCGGCGTTCTCCCAGATGGCCCCGGCGTTGACCAGGTCGTCCTTGATGCCGGGGGTGGAGGTGCAGCGGAACCCGCGCATGATGCCCGCCGAGATGGGAATCCACCCGGCATGGCAGATGTGGGCCACCACCTTGCCCGCCTCGTGCATGCGGCGGGTGAGTTCCAGCACCTTGGGGTCGCGGCGCAGCTTGTCCGGGGCGAAACCGCCGCTGATGACCAGCAGGTCGAACCCGGCGTCGTCCATGTCGGCGATGGCGGCGTCCGCCTTGCAGGGGTAGCCGTTCTTGCCTGCGTAGGTGCGGCCCTTCTCCGGCCCGGCCACCACCACTTCCGCGCCCTCTTCGATCAGGCGCAGCTTGGGGTACCACAGTTCCAGGTCTTCATACACGTCGTCCACGAACATGAGGACGCGCTTTCCCTTCAGTCGTTCCATGGGTTCCTCCCGCCCCGCTCCGGCGGGGCAATCGGCTTGCCGTAAATGAAAGGGGCGGCTTTCGCCGCCCCGTGAACATCGCGCCGCGCNNCGCTTGCGAATATGGGTGACGAACACCTCCGCGATGACCACCACCGCGAAGATGCATACCAGTATAAGCGCCACGCGGTCCCAATGGAACAGGTTGAGCGCCTCGTCCAGGGCCATGCCGATGCCGCCCGCCCCCACCAGGCCGATGACCGAGGATTCGCGCACGTTGATGTCCCAGCGGAACAGGGCGATGCCCCAGAACGCCGGAGACACCTGCGGCCAGTACCCCTTCAGGAACACGCTGATCCACGGCGCGCCGGAGGCGCGCAGCGCCTCGATGGGGCCGGGGGCGGATTCCTCCAGCGCCTCGCCGAACAGCTTGCCCACGAAGCCGATGGAGCGCACGGCGATGGTCACCGTGCCCGCCAGCGTGCCGGGGCCGAACACCGCCACGAACAGCAGCGCCCAGACCAGTGTGTTGACCGAACGCGACGAGACCAGGATGAACGTGGCCAGCCAGTTCAGCGCGGGCACGCGGCACACGTTGCTGGCCGCCATGATGCCCACGGGTATGGCCACGCCCAGGGTCATGATGGTGCCCAGCGTGGCGATATGCAGCGTTTCCATGAGCACCGCGTGCACACCGCGCTCGTAGTAGGCGTAGTCCACCGGCCACATGCGCTTGAACAGGTCGGCCACCTGCTCCGGGGCGTCCATGAGGAACTCGGGGATGATCTCCACCGTGCGGAACGACCACGCCAGCAGGATGCCCGCGACGAGGAAGACCGTGAAGCGCGCCATGCGCTCCGCCGGGGTGAAGCGTTGCCAGGTGCGCGCCGCGCTCATTGGAACACCCCCTTCACCCGCACCGCCACGTACTCGGAAACCATGATCAGGGCGATGATGGCCAGCAGGATGGCGCACACGAAACTGTAGTCGAAGCGCTGGAAGGCGGCGGCCAGGGTGCCGCCGATGCCGCCCGCGCCCACGATGCCGATCATGGTCGAGTTGCGCAGGTTGGAGTCCACCTGGTAGGTGGAAAAGCCGATGAACCGGTTCAGCACCTGCGGCAGCACGGCGAAGGCCAGCACCGAAAGGAACGGCGCTCCGGCGGCCCGCGCGGCCTCCACCGGCTTCAGCGAGATTTCCTCGATGGCCTCGGCGAACAGCTTGGCCACGAAGCCGATGGACGCGAAGATCAGCGTCAGGATGCCCGCCAGCGGGCCGAAGCCCACGGCCTTCACGAACAGGATGGCGAAGATCACCGGGTGGAACGAGCGGCACACGGCGATGAAGGCGCGCGCGGGCCAAGTCAGCCAGTCGGGCATCAGGTTGCGCGAGGCGGCCAGCCCCACCGGCAGCGAGACCAGCACCCCGAACAGCGAGGAGATGAGCGCTATCTGCAACGACTCCAGCAGGTTGTCGATCAGCAGCTTCCAGCGCTTGAACTCCGGCGGGAACATGGCCCCCAGGAAGCGGGCGCCGTTGTCCAGGCCCGCCAGCAGCCGGTCCCAGGAAATGTCCAGGATGGACAGCGCGTACAGACAGTAGAGCACGGCCAGCAGATAGCCCAGGCGGGACCACCAGTTGACCGCGAAGGGCGCGGGACGGGCGACGGTTGCAGAGCTCATGCCAGCCAGTCCTCGCCGCCGTAGATGAGCTTGAGGTGGGCGTCGGTCAGGTCGCCGGGCACGCCGTCGAAGACCACCTCGCCCTTGGACATGCCCACCACCCTGTCGGCGAAACGGCGGCCCAGCGACACGTCGTGGATGTTCACCAGCACGGGGATGTCGTTGACGGCCGCCACCTCGCGCAGGAGTTCCATGATCTCCACCGAGGTCTTGGGGTCCAGCGACGAGGTGGGCTCGTCCGCCAGCAGGATGTGCGGCTGCTGCATCACCGCGCGGGCGATGCCCACGCGCTGGCGCTGCCCGCCGGAAAGCTCGTCGGCGCGGGCGCGGGCGAATTCGGTCAGCCCCACCATGTCCAGCAGGTCGTAGGCGCGGTCGATGTCCTCCTGCGGGAACTTGCGCAGCCAGGCGCGCCACGGGGAAATGTAGCCCAGGCGGCCGCAGAGCACGTTTTCCATCACCGACAGGCGTTCCACCAGGTTGTATTCCTGGAACACCATGCCGATGCGCCTGCGCGCGGCGCGCAGGTTGGCCCCGCGCAGCGCGCAGATATCCTGCCCGCTGACCAGGATGCGCCCGGACGTGGGCTCGATGAGCCGGTTGATGCAGCGCAGCAGCGTGCTCTTGCCGGTGCCGGACGGGCCGATGATGGCGGTGGTGCACTGCCCGGCCACGGTCAGGCTGATGTTCTTGAGCACGGGCTTGCCGCGCGTGTATTCCTTGCGCAGGTTCTCGACGACGAGCGACTTGTCGCCCGCGCTGCAGGCGGGGCGGCGGGCAGTGGTAGAGGACTCGGTTTCCTTGTGCACGGTGCTGGTTCCCAATGCTGCGGGTGATGGCGCGGCACGGCGGCGGCCGGGCATTGCCCGGCGCATGTCACGGCGCGCGACGAACGTATTGCCGACAGGCATGGCGCGTCCCGGCGGAACGCCCCGCTGCACTCCGCCGTGCACCGCGCGGTGCACCCCCCGGAATGCGGACGGGAAAATCCGGGCATGCGCCCGGACCTGATGACCGGATGGCCGCGCGGCCCGCGCGCACTGCGCGGCCACGGCGGCGGCACCCCTTCTGCCGACGGACGACAGGGCGGGCGCCGGGCAGACGCCCGGCGCCCGCCATCCGGAATCGCTACTGCTTCTTGGCTTCGGCTTCCTGCTTCTTCTTGGCGGCCTCGGCGGCTTCCTTCTCCGCGATCTTCTGCAGACCGGACTGGTTGAAGGTTTCGCCGTTGGCTTCCGCGATTTCGCGGATGACCGCCCAGTCCTTCTGGTAGGTCACCGGGAAGAACCGGTCGGCCCCACCGAAGGTCTTCTGCATTTCGGGGGTGAAGCGGTATTCGTGGAAGGCGTCGACGATCTTCTTCACCAGATCGGGGTTCAGGTCGTGGGCGTAGCCGAACGACGACGTGGGAAACACGTCGCTCTGCCAGATGACCCGGTAGTCGGCCTCGCTGATGCGCCCGGCCTGGGCCATGCGCTTGAACACGTCGCCGGCCACGGGGGCGGCGTCGTAGTCGCCGTAGCCCACGCCCAGGATGGACTGGTCGTGCTTGCCCGAATAGACCACGGTGTAGTCCTTTTCGGGGGTCAGGCCCAGCTTGGGGAAGATGGCGCGCGGGGCCAGGTTGCCGGAGTTGGAAGAGGCGGAGGTGTGCGCCACCTTCTTGCCCTTCAGGTCGGCCAGGGTCTGGAAGGGGCTGTCCTTGCGCACGATCATCAGCAGGCGGTAGCCCTGGAAGCCTTCGGCGTCGCCCTTGACGGCGATGGGCACGTAGCCCGCCAGGTTGACGGCGTAGCAGGTGGGGCCGGTGGAAAAGCCCGCGATGTGCAGGCGGCCGGAGCGCATGGCCTCCACTTCGGCGGCGTTGGACTGCACGGTGTAGTAGATGACCTTCTTGCCGGTCCTCTTTTCCAGGTAGGCCTGGAAGTCGGCGAAGGCATCCTTGTAGACGGCGGGGTCTTCAACGGGGGTGTACGTGAACACCAGCGTGCCAGGATCCTTCCACTTTCCCTTGTCCTTGGGGGTATCGGCCACCAGGTCCTTGTTGTCGTCGCAGAACATGGCGTCCAGCGCGCCACGGTTCGCGCACTCGTCGGCGGCCTTGGCGATGTCGGCGGTCATGACGCACAGGCCCGCGGCCAGGACGACCGGAGCGAGCAGCAACTGCATCCACTTCTTTGTCATTGCCTTCTCCTAGATATGGCGTTGACGTTGGAATGATCGGCCCTTGCGGCGTCTCATCCTCGTCACCGAAACGCCGCAAAATCGTCGTATTATAATCCAGCAAGGCTTGTTCTCAAAGCATTTTCTGTCCGCCGGGCATCCGCCCGGCATGGACAGGACATGGACGGGACATGGACGGGACGTGGACCGGATACGGCAGGGCGGGCGCATGGCGGCATTCTGCCGGACATGCGCATGTCCGCGCAAGCGACGTTACCGTTACGCCATGCATGACCACGCGGATGCCCGTTCCGGAAGCCCCGCGGGTCAGTATCCCCCCAGGTCATCCACTACAAGCGCGGGCTGCCGTGCAAGCCCGGCAAGATCCTCGCGCCGGGTTTCGCCGCTGAGCACCAGGATGAAATCCATACCGGCGTTTTCCGCAAGCAGCTTGTCCGTGTAGATGCGGTCGCCCACCATGGCCATCTCGTGGGGCTGGTAGCGCGTGAGCAGCGAACGCAGCAGAATGGTGTTGGGCTTGCCGAACACCATGTCCGGTGTACGTCCGGTGGCCGCCTCGTACAGTGCGATGAAACTGCCCGCGTCGGGCAGCGGGCCCTGCGGCGAGGGGCACACCTTGTCGGCATGGGTGGCCAGGAAGGCGACCTCTGGCCGTTGCAGCAGCAGGCACGATTCCGCAAGCTTGCGGTAGGTCAGTTCCGTGTCGTAGCCCAGCAGCACGGCCTGGCAGTCGTCCCCGGCGGTGAACACCAGTTCGGGCAGGCGTTCGCGCAGGAAGGCCGTGAAATTGGCGTTGCCCACCGGGTAGACGCGGGTGATGTCCTGTTCCCGCAGATGATCCACCAGCGGCAGCAGCGGCGAGAGCATGCGGTCGAGCCCGATGTGGATGCCCATGCCCGCCAGCTTGGCCGTGTAGTCGGCAAGGTTCTTTGAGGTGTTGTTGGTCAGGAACTGGATGTCGCGCACCCCCAGGTTGCGGCGGATGAAGTCCACCGTGCCGGGAATGGGCCGGTCGCCCAGGTACACCGTGCCGTCCAGGTCGAAGATGATGCAGCGCTTCTGGTCGAGATTCATGAATATCCCATGCGGTATGTGGATGCGGTGCGTTGTCCGGGAATGATGCCGAAGGGGGGTTCCCGGCCGGGTGGCCGGAGGAGGAATGCGCGGGTACGGAATGTGTGGGGCACGTCCCGGCAGCATGTCGCACGGCCGGGCCTTCGCGTCAACGCCGGGGGGCCGGTTCCGTGGCCGCCCAGCTAACGCGCCGCCGGGGGGCGGGCATGCCGGCAGGGCGTTCCCGGCCGCATTCCGCCATGCCCCGCGCAGCCACACCCATACTTGCCCCGCCAGGAGCGACCCCACTTGCAGGACAGGCAGACCCAGCCCCAAGACTCTTCCGGAACATCCACCGGGCCCTCCCGCGAGGCCGCCCGAGATTCCGGGAGCCAGGCGCAGCCCTCGCGCATCAGCTATCTCGACGGCATCCGCTTCCGCCGGGTGGTGCGCGCCGCCGCGCGCCGCCTCATCGAAAAGCACGGCCACCTCAACGCCATCAACGTGTTTCCCGTGCCGGACGGCGACACGGGCAGCAACATGGCCGGCACCATGAAGTCCATCGTGGCCTCCACCTCGGCCACGCCGGAAAGCTCCATCGGCCGCATGAGTTCCATCGTGGCAGAATCCGCGCTGATGGGCGCACGGGGCAACTCGGGGGTCATCCTGGCCCAGTTCCTGGCCGGGTTTTCGGAAGGGGTGAAGGACCTGTCGCGCGTCAGCCCGCGCGACTTCGCCGAGGCCGCATCGCTGGCCGCGCGCCGCGCCGTGGAGGCCATCGCCCACCCCAAGGAGGGCACCATCCTCACGGTCATCCGCGACTGGGCCGACCACCTGCGCGCCAACTGCCACTCCTACAAGGATTTCCATCA
>JALHHV010000134.1 GCA_022837365.1 Desulfovibrio sp.
TGGCCCCCGACCTCGCCGACGGAAACGTACGACGAGGCGCGCTCCACCATTTCCATGGCGTAGGAGGCGCGCGCGTCGGCCAGCGACAGGCCCCGGCCGTAGGTGGTGCCTTCGCCTTTCAGGGTGTAGTCCAGCGCGCCGCAGCGCACGGTCATGTCCACGTTCCAGCGGCGCAGCAGGGCGATGGGGGAAAGGGACGCCTCGTGGCGCATCTCCAACCCGGCGATGATGCCGTTTTCCACCAGCCGTTCCAGCGCCAGGGACGCCGTTTCGTGCGACGGCGGGCGCTGCCACGGGGCGGATTCGGCGGGTTCCATGGACAGCAGGGCGCGGATGTCGGCGGCGGTGGCCACCGGGCGTTCCGGGCCGTCCAGGATTTCCGCCGGGTCGTACAGCGGGGGGATGTCCATGTCCTCAAGCTGCGGCAGCATGCGGTGGTGGTGCATGTTGTCGCGGAACACCTCGCACCAGGCGCGGTGCAGGTCGCGGTCGGGCTGGGCGTGCCAGCGCAGGGCGATGTGCGGGGTGGCGGCCTCGATGGCGGCAAGGGCTTCCGGCGCGGGGGCCGGGTCCGCCAGGCGGACGAGGCCGGAAAGATCGGGGTTCAGCAGGCACGCCTCGCGCAGCAGGGCGGCGGTGGCGGGCCGGGCGGCCGGGTCGAGGCCGTCCAGCAGGGCGGCCATGCGCTCCGGGGTGAAAACGGCGGCGAGGCGCAGCAGATGGCTGTGCAGGAATTCGTCCAGGGGCGCGGCCTCCAGCCGGTCCAGGCCCTGCTCGAAGGTCATGTCCGCCGGGGGCTCGCAGGAGAAGTAGCCGGTGGTGGCCTCCGTGGAGGTGTGCGTGTAGCGGTAGTGCAGGGTGGGGAGGGGGGCGGGGATGGCCGCAGGCTTGGTCGAGTCGGGCATGGGTCCTCCGTGAGTGTGCGTGGGGATGGCATAGCGTATGGGGGTGGAGGGGACAAGGGCGAGCAGGAGGCAGGGGAGGCGCCGTGCGCTGTGAACGAAAAGGGGCCGCGTTTCCGCAGCCCCCTCGTTCAACATTCCAATTTCCGACCGGGTACACGCAATGCGCAGCCGCTACTGCGCGGCAATCCACTCCATGGCCGCGTGCAGGTCGAGGGTGCCGGTGTAGATGGCTCGGCCGGTGATGGCCCCCTCCACGCTGGACGTCAGCGTCAGCGGGTACAACGCCCGCACGTCCTCCAGCGTGGCCACGCCGCCCGCCGCGATGACCGGCACCGGGCACATGCCCGCCAGCCGTTCCAGCGCGGCCAGGTTCACCCCGGTCTGCATGCCGTCGCGGTCGATGTCGGTGTAGATGACGAAGGCGGTGCCCGCGTCCAGCAGGCGGGGCAGCACGTCGTCCACGGTCAGGCCGGAATCGGCCACCCAGCCCTTGGTCTTCAGCCTGCCGCCCTCGGCGTCCAGCGAGACGCCGACGCGCCCCGGAAAGGCCGCGCACAGGCGGGCGTACAGGTCCGGTTCCTCCAGGGCCACGGTGCCGATGATCAGCCGTTCCACCCCGGCGTCGAGGTAGGCCCTGGCCGTGCCCTCGTCGCGGACGCCGCCGCCAAGCTGCACCGGAACGGAAAGGTCGGCGCAGATGCGGCGGATCAGCCCGAAGTTTGCGGGCATGCCGCTGAAGGCCCCGTCCAGGTCGATGACGTGCAGCCATCTGGCGCCCTGGTCCTGCCAGTGGCGGGCCATGGCGGCCGGGTCGTCGGAAAACACGGTCTCGGCGTCGGCGCGGCCCTGCCGCAGCCGCACGCAACGGCCGTCCTTGATGTCCACGGCGGGGAAAAGGATCACAGGCCGAACTCCTTGATGGCCTTGCGCATTCCTTCCCTGGCCAGGTCAAGGGCGGACAGCCACTTGCCCTTGCGCCCCACGAACTTGCCCACTTCCAGCAGGTTGTCCGCGAGGCCCATCTGCTTTTCGTCGTAGTTGGAGCGCTTGACCAGGGTGCCGCCCTTCACGTCGATGAGGAACACGTCCATCATAATGCTGGCGGACTCGGTGACGCCCATGTCGCCGCCCTGGCGTTCGCGCAGGTCGATGACCTGGGGCACCAGCAGGAAGTCCACGTCGGCCTGGCGGCCCACTTCGACCCAGTAGGCCAGCGCCTGGGGCCGCCCGCCGGTGCGTCCGCCCGCCTGGGTGGACAGCGAGGGCTTGGTGGCGGCAAAGCTGTACACCCGCTTGGTTTCACCGCGCAGGATGTCGCCGAAGGCACGGTCGAGGTCGGCGAAGGTTTCTTCCTCCACCTTGTGCTGGTCCTCGGGGATGTACCCGGCCAGCAGATCGGCCATGGCCGTGGGCTGGGTGAAGGCGGCCACGCCGATGGTGGCGTCGGGCAGCGGGGCCGGGCCGCGCTGGCGCTGCGAGCAGCCGGGCAGCACGGCGAGCAGGGTGAGGACGAGCAGCGCGAGCAGCGCGCCCGACACCGGGAAGGCGATGAAACCGCGATGGGTACGCATCAGTCTAGGCTCCCTTTGGTGCTGAGCAGCGTCTCGCGGTCACGGCGCACCGCCTGCCGCAGGGCAAGTCCCAGCCCCTTGGCGGCGGATTCCAGCAGATGGTGACCGTTCCTGCCGTACAGGAACGAGACGTGCAGGTTCATGCGGGCGGCCGACGCGAACGCCTTCAGGAACTCGCGCCACAGGTCGCGCTCCTGCCCGGCGACGACGGGCGGCAACAGGTCGTCCCCGCGCCATTCAAGCCACGGGCGGCCGGAGATGTCGATGCACACGTCGGCCAGGGCCTCGTCCATGGGCACGCGGGCAAACCCCACGCGGGCTATGCCGGCCCGTTCGCCCAGGGCCTCGGCCAGGGCCTGGCCCAGGCACAGGCCCACGTCTTCCACGGTGTGGTGGGCGTCGATGTGCAGGTCGCCGGTGCAGGACAGGGTAAGGTCGAACCCGGCCCAGAACGCGGCCAGGGTGATGACGTGGTCCGCCATGCCGAACCCGGTGTGCACGTTGACAAGGCCCTGCCCGTCCACCACGAGGTCGAGGCGGATGGAGGTCTCCTTGGTTTCGCGGAACACGGCGGCGCTGCGCTGGCTCATCTCGGGCTCCTTCCGGGGGGCGTGGTTCATGTGCGTGGACCGTTGTGTGCCGCGGCGCGGGGCTAGTCGCCCTGCACGACCTTGTCGGGGCCGGGCTTTTCGGCGTCGCCGTCCTCTTCCTGCGCGGCCTCTTCGTCCTCTCCGTCCGCTGCGGGCTTTTTCTTGCCGAACACGGCGGCCACGAGGATGCTTATTTCATACAGCACAAGCATGGGCGCCGCCATCATCAACTGCGAGAAAACATCCGGCGGGGTGAGAATGGCGGCCACGATGAAGATGGCGAGGATGGCGTACTTGCGGGTCTTGCGCATCCACTGCGCGGTGACGAGGCCGAGCCGCGCCAGGAAGAACGCGAACAGCGGCATTTCGAAGATGAGCCCGAAGGCCAGCAGCATCTTCAGCGTGAAGCCGAGGTACTCGTCCAGCTTGGGCATGGGCGCGATGGTGTCCGTGGCGAAGCCCACGAAGAACTCGAAGGCGTACGGGAACACCTGGAAATAGCAGAACGCCGCGCCCGCCACGAAGAACAGCGCCGACGCCCCGGCGATGGGGATGATGTGGCGCTTTTCCTCGTCGTACAGGCCGGGCGCGATGAACGACCAGATCTGGTAGAACAGGTACGGGCTGGCCAGAAAGGCCCCGGCCACCAGCGCCACCTGCATGTAGACGAAGAACGCCTCGGGCAGTGCGGTGTAGATCAGCTTGGCCCCGGACGGCAGCGCCCGGGTCAGGGGGATCATCAGGTAGTTGAACAGCTCTTCGGCAAAGCCGTAGCAGGCGAAGAAGCCCACGGCCAGCGCGATGAGGCTGCGCACCAGGCGCACGCGCAGTTCGGAAAGATGGTCCAGCAGGGTCATGGAGCGGCCGCCTTCGGCGGCGGTTTCCTCTTCCTTGCCGGCGCGGTCCACGGCCTCGCTGAGGTCGCGCGGGGGGGCGGACACCACGGCGGTTTCCGTGGCGGCGGCTTCGGCCGCGTCGTCCGTGTCATCCGGGGGCGGGGTGCCGGAGCCGTCCTGACCGGTGTCCCCACTGGCGTCCGTACCGGCAATGGGGGCGGCGTCGGAGCCGTCCGGCTCGTAGTCGGGCAGCACGGCTGCGGCGACCACGTCCTCGACGGAGCGGGATTCGCCGGATCCGGCGTCCGCCGAAGCGGATTCCGCCTGTCCGGCGTCGGGAGCATCGCTGGCGGGCGCGTCGGAAGGCTCCGGAGCCGTCGCCGCTGTTTCCTCGATGGCGCCGCACGAAGCGTACGCCAGCCCGGCATCGGGGTCCGACTGCCACGCGGGCTTCTGCTCGCAGGCGTCGATGGCGTCCAGTTCGCAGGCGTTGCGTTCGGCTGCGTCCGGGTCGTAGGCGTTTGGCTCGCAGTCGTTCGGCTGGTCCGCCGCAGGAGGCGTTTCGCGGTCGCCTTCGGACACGGGCTCCGCCTTGGCGGCGTCCTTGTCGTCCCGGCTCATGCGCTCTTACCGTCGGCTTCGGTGGCGGGCTTGGCGGCTTCGGCCTTCTGGGGTTCGGCCTTGGGGGCTTCGGCCTTGGCCTTGTCGTCGAAGAATTCCTTCTCGGCTTCCTTCTTGCGGCGCTCGTGATCGTCGAGTTCGATCTCGGTGTTCAGCGTGCGCTGGAAGTCTGTGGAAACCCTGCGGAATTCACCCATGGCCTTGCCCAGCGTGCGTGCGATGTTGGGCAGGTTCTTGGGACCGAGGACGATGAGGGCCACAACCATGATGACCAGAAGTTCCGTGCTGCCGATGCCGAACATTGAAAACAGACCGCCTTGGTTGCAGTGCTGCGGGCAGGGGCGGGAAAGACCGGCCATGCCCGGTGGGCGCCGCGCGGTGGCGCGGCCCTACGGCCAAATGCGGGGGGCGCCACGGGGGCCTTCCGGCCCCCGCGCGTCCGCCGGGCGTTCATCCAGGCTATTCCCATTCGATGGTGCTCGGCGGCTTCGAGGAGATGTCGTAGACCACGCGGTTCACGCCCTTCACCTCGTTGATTATCCGGCTCGAAATACGCTCAAGCAGTTCGGAAGGCAAGCGCGCCCAGTCCGCCGTCATGGCGTCCACGCTGTCCACGATGCGCAGGGCGATGACGTGCTCGTAGGTGCGGCCGTCGCCCATGACGCCCACGGTCTTCAGCGGCAGCAGCACGGCGAAGCCCTGCCACACCTTGCGGTACCAGCCGGAGGCCATCAGTTCGTGCTGCACGACCTTGTCGGCCTTGCGCAGGATGTCCAGGCGTTCCTCGGTGATCTCGCCGATGACGCGGATGGCCAGGCCCGGGCCGGGGAAGGGGTGCCGCCAGATGATGAAGTCCGGCAGGCCCAGTTCCGCCGCCACCTTGCGCACTTCGTCCTTGAACAGTTCGCGCAGCGGTTCGATGAGCTTGAGGTTCATCTTTTCCGGCAGGCCGCCCACGTTGTGGTGGCTCTTGATGACGGCGGAAGGCCCCTTGTGCGACACCGACTCGATGACGTCGGGGTACAGGGTGCCCTGCGCCAGGAAGTCCACGTGGCCGAGGGCCTTGGCTTCCTCGTCGAACACCTCGATGAAGGTGTAGCCGATGATCTTGCGCTTCTGCTCGGGGTCGTCCACGCCTTCCAGCTTGTCGAGGAAGCGGCGCTGGGCCTGCACGTACTTCAGGTTCAGGTCGAAGTGCTCGCGCAGGTAGTCCACCACTTCCTGGCCTTCGTTCAGGCGCAGCACGCCGTTGTCCACGAAGATGCAGTGCAGGCGCTTGCCGATGGCCTTGTGCAGCAGCACGGCCACCACGGTGGAGTCGATGCCGCCCGAAAGCGCGCACACCACGTGGCGGTCGCCCACGGTTTCGGCCATTTCCTTCACCGCGCGCTCCACGAACGAGGACATGGTCTCAGCCGGGCCACGTGGAACAGGAAGTTGTTGATGATGCGGGTGCCTTCCTCGGTGTGGTGCACCTCTGGGTGGAACTGCACGGCGTAGACGCGCCGGGCTTCGTCGGCCATGGCGGCCACGTCCAGGGTGGCGGTGCGGCCCACCACGGCGAAGCCGGGCGGGGGCGTCTTGACCTTGTCGCCGTGGCTCATCCACACGCGGGTGGAGGCGGCCTTGTCGATGCCGTCCCACAGCGGGCAGTCGCCCAGCAGGGTGAGGTCGGCCGGGCCGTATTCGCGGGTTTCCGAGGTGGCCAGCTGGCCGCCCAGGTTGTGCCCCAGAAGCTGCATGCCGTAGCAGATGGCCAGCACCGGCACGCCGAGTTCCAGCAGGCCCTTGTCCAGGGTGGGGGCGTCGGCCTCGCCCACGCTGGCCGGACCGCCGGACAGGATGACGGCGGCGGGGTTCATGGCGCGCACCTGCTCCGCCGTGACGATGCAGGGATGGATTTCGGAATAGACGCCGGCCTCGCGCACGCGGCGGGCGATGAGCTGCGTCACCTGCGAACCGTAGTCGATGATGATGACCTTGGTCTGTGCTTCCATGTGCTGTCCTCTGTCGCCCGCGCGGGGTGCATCGGGCAATCGTGATGTGCGTTGTGAGGCCGTTGTGTTTGCGGAGTAGCGGCTGCCCGATGACGCTATTTCGTTTTTCGGCGTCACCGGGACATACGCGGCGGGATTTTCGTTCTCCGGCAAGGAAGGCGAGCCTTTTACGAAGGGAGCGTACTCTTTCGTACGTGACCGGAGTAAAAGGCGATGCCTGACGACGCCGGGGGGCGAAAGGCCCGTCGCGGGTTAGTTATTATCGATGCGGTAGTTCGGCGACTCCTTCGTGATAATCACGTCATGCACGTGGCTTTCACGCAGCCCGGCCGCCGAGATTTCCACGAACTGCGCCTTTTCCTGCAATTCCCTGATGTCGGCCGCGCCCACGTAGCCCATGCCCGAGCGCAGGCCGCCCACCAGCTGGTACAGGCTTTCGGCCACGGGCCCCTTCACGGGCACGCGGCCCACGATGCCTTCGGGCACCAGCTTCTTGCTCTTTTCCTGGAAGTAGCGGTCCGAGCTGCCTTCTTTCATGGCGTCGATGGAGCCCATGCCGCGATAGATCTTGTACGAGCGGCCCTGGTAGAGAATGGTTTCGCCCGGGCTTTCATCGGTGCCCGCGAACAGGCTGCCGATCATCACGGTGTCCGCGCCCATGGCGATGGCTTTCACCACGTCGCCGGAGAACTTCACGCCGCCGTCGGCGATGACGCAACGGCCAAGCTCGCGCGCGGCGCGCACCGATTCGAGGATGGCGGTGACCTGGGGCACGCCCACGCCCGCCACGATGCGGGTGGTGCAGATGGAGCCGGGGCCGATGCCCACCTTCACGGTGTCGGC
>JALHHV010000573.1 GCA_022837365.1 Desulfovibrio sp.
CGCCTCGAACATATTATCATGCCGCGCCGGAACGCGCCCCGCCCCACGGGCGGCCCGGTCACGGGCCACCGGCAGGCGGGACGGCCGGGCTATTCGTCCTCGTCGTCCTCTTCCTCGTCGAAGGGAAAGGCGTCCTCGATCTCCGCCGCGTACATCTCGGGGTCGAAGTCGTGCTGTTCCCAGGCCTCGTAGAGATGTTCGGGAACGTTCCGGTGAACGCGCGTCACCTCGCGTTCGTCGTCGAGGGTCATCTCGATGACCAGCGTCCCCGTCCCTTCCGCCATGCCGTCGGTCTGGATGAAGTCAACGTCATGGATTTCAAGGCCGTCGGGATCCGTCTGCGAGAGATGTGACATGGAAGGCATACCTCCGGGCGATATTGCGTTGCGATGCGGTGGTGGCGGCGCGTATGGCCGTCCGTACAGGGCGGCACGGACAGGATGCATCCGGCGATGCATCCGTGGACGCCGGTTGTCCCTGCCGATACACCCGGCGTACATCGCTGGCAACACGCCAGGCCCGTGTTTTCGCATCCGCGATAGGATGGGACAGGTCCGGAACCCCAGCCCGCCGGAGGCCGCCATGCCGACCTGTGTGCGTTGCGGAAAATGCTGCACCGTCCTGCACTTGCTGACCGTGGAAGCGGAGGACGTGGCCCGCTGGCGGCGTGAAGGGCGAGAGGACATCCTGCGCCGGGTGGGCGAAACGCCCGGTCCGGAGGAGGGAGGCACGGTCCACGAGGTCTGGCTGTCGCCCCGCGCCGACGGCGGCGGCAGCGGCGGCGGCGACGACGGCCACTGTCCGTGGCTGCGCCGTACCCCGGACGGACTGGCCGCCTGCGCCATCCACGGCACCAAGCCCGCCCGCTGCCGCGACTACCCGGCCGGATGCGAACAGGCCCGGCGCATCGGGTGCATGGCCCTGCCCTGACGGCGGCCGCCGCCATGCCGATGCACACTGCATACTGCGCGGGATATACCTTGCAGTATTTTTTACCGCAACGTGCGCCTCGTGCGGCATGCAATGCGACATCTGCGCAGCATCCCTGTTCATTCCGCAGTACAGCATGACACAGTGCGCCGCACAACTACGGGCAGGCATGAAATTCCGTGAACCGGCTTGACTTCCTGGCCGCGCCATGGAATCATGGCAGACATCCTTGATTCGCCATGCACGCCCCTTCAAGACGTGCGGGAACCCATCCTGACCATGCAGCAACAGACCACCACCACCGGAAGCATCTCCTTCC
>JALHHV010000574.1 GCA_022837365.1 Desulfovibrio sp.
CACCACGTCGCCCACCGGGCTGCGCGAACCGAACAGCCCGCGCGCCACCATGCTGCCCAGCAGGCAGACCCCCGCGCCGCCCTGCACGTCGGCGGCGGTGAAGTCCTCGCCTTCCGCCAGCGGCCAGTTCCACGTGGCGCGGTAGTTTTCCCCGGTGCCCACCACGCTGGCCACGAGATGGCGTCGTCCCCCGCCGCTGGCGGGCATCTTCTCGCGCAGCAGGAACGGCTGGACGGAAACCGCGCCCGGCAGTTCGCTGCCCACGCGCCGCACGTCGTTCCAGGTGAGGGTGCGCGGGCGGTTGCCCATGGGCTGGTACATCAGGTTGCCCCCGGCCACGAAGATGGCCGAAGGGCCGAAGGTGTCGGCAAGTTCCTCGGCCTTCCTGCCCGCGCCTTCCATGGCCGCCACGATGACGGTCAGCGCGGCCACGCCGAAGGCCACGGCCAGCACGATGAACACGCTGCGCGCCCTGAACACCACGATGGTGCGCAGCGCAAGGCGCAGCACGCGCGGCAGCACGGCCAGCACCGGAACGCGGCCCTTGTCCCGCGAATTCATGCCGCGTCCACCATCCTGCACCTTTTCGTCGTGGGTGACGATGACCACCGTGGTTCCTTCTGCGTTGATCCGCGCGAACAGGTCGAGAATGGCCGAGCCCGTGGCGGAATCGAGCTGGCCGGTGGGTTCGTCGGCCAGCATCATGTCCGGTTCGTGCAGCAGGGCGCGGGCAATGGCCACCCGCTGCTGCTGGCCGCCCGAAAGGCGGGCCGGGGTGTGGTGCATGCGGTCGGCAAGGCCCACCTGCTCCATCAGGTGCAGGGCGCGTTCGTGCAGTTGCCTGTGGGGCGTCGCGCTGTACGCCCCCGGCAGCAGGACGTTCTCCAGCGCCGTGGCGTAGGAGAGCAGGTAGAAGTTCTGGAACACGAAGCCGATGCTGCGCCCGCGCAGCCCGCTGCGGGCGTCGTCGTCCAGGGTCTGGGTGTCCCGCCCGCTGAGCAGGTAGGTTCCGGAGGTGGGGCGGTCCAGCAGACCCAGGATGTGCAGCAGGGTGGACTTTCCGGACCCGGAACTGCCCGTCAGCGCCACGAAGTCTCCCCGCCGCACGTCGCAGGATATGTCGTGCAGCACTTCCACCATGGCCTCGCCCTGCGGGTAGCTGCGGGTGATGCCGCGCAGGCTGACGACCGGGG
>JALHHV010000135.1:0-402 GCA_022837365.1 Desulfovibrio sp.
AATAGGGGGTTCGTTTCCATGTAGCGGCGGTGGAAGCGTGTGTACGACCGCACCAGCCTTTTCCCCCAACCCATTTGAAAAGTTTGGGAGGGTGGGGGTGCGGGGGAGGGAACCTTTTCCAAAAGGTTCCCTCCCCCGCGGATTCTTACTCTTTGGGAATCCCCAGCAACTTCCGCCACCGGGGCAACCCGCGATCAAGGGCCAGGAAGCCGGGCGGCAGGTCGGGCGGGGCGGGACGGGCCAGCGCGGCGACGAGGTCGTCGGCGGTGGCCACGAAGGCGGTGCCGGGCACGCCGAGCAGGGGGCACATGTTGAAGTCGTTGGCGGCGGTCTGCACGATGAGGGGCAACCGCTGGTAGGCGGCTTCCAGGGCCACGGTGGTGGAGTTGGCCGCCCAGACGA
>JALHHV010000135.1:452-5428 GCA_022837365.1 Desulfovibrio sp.
GCGGCGTCCGGCGCCGTTCCGGGGCTCACGTCGGCAAGGTACAGGTAGCGCAACGCCTCGATCTCGCCCAGCCGTTCGCCGGGCATGCCCGCGTCGCGCATGTGGCCCAGCGCGCCCTGGCCGTTGCAGCACAGCAGGTCGGGCAGGGTGGCGGCGGCGTCCGGCTCGGCAAAGGCGCGGGCGTCCTCGTAGTAGCGCAGGTCGGTGGGCCGCACGGTGGAATGCTGGGTGCCGTACACCGGGCCGCGCCGCGCCTCGTGCATGGCGTGGGCGAGAGACTTTTCCCAGGGGTGGTTTTCCATGGGGAAGATGGTCCATTCCTGCGGCGCGCACACGGCGGCGTAACGGCGGAAGGCGGCGCGCATCAGGCGGCGTTGCAGGCCCAGCCAGCCGCGCGTGGATTCCGCCCAGTTGCGGGCCATGTACGGCCAGAAATCCATGCGCGAGCCGGGCAGGCGGCACTGCCCGGCCACGTGGCGGGTCAGGCGCGCGGCGCGGATGGCCATGCGGCAGTAGTGCGCGACCTCGCGGACGATGGCCGGAAGGGTCAGGAATTCCTCGATGAAGTGGAAGGCGATGCCGTCCTGCTTGCGGGCGCGGAATGCGTCGCGCAGGCGGATGGCGTCGGCCAGCGAATAGTGGGGCGTGGGCTCGAAGATGAACAGCCAGGTCACCCCGTGCACGCCGCCCTGCTGCGGGTCCAGCGCGTCGTGCAGGCTTTCCCAGTAGCGCGAGCGCAGGCGGCCCTGTGTGGCGGCCTGCACGTCGATGTTGGGGAAATAGGTGGCGATGGTGGAGGGGCGCGGGTGCGCGGGCAGGGCGGCCTTGCCCGTGGCCTCGGGCGCGGCGGGCAGCAGGCGCTTTTCGCGCAGCAGCCACGCGCCCAGGCGGGCCACGGCCTGCACCGGCGCGGGCAGGCGGTGGTACAGCGCGGCCAGGCGCTGCTTGGTCGAGAGGGGAGCGGCGTCGGCGGAGGATGCGGAGCCCGTTCCGGCTCCCATTCCGGCCGGACGCAACTCGAACCGGCGGCCGGTGGCGGCGCAGAAGCGCAGCAGGATGCCCGCCAGCATCGTGTCGTCGGTGACCGCGCAGACATGGTCGGCGCGGGCGTCCTCGATGGCCAACTCCAGCGCGCGCAGTTTGGTCACTTCGTACAGGTTGCGGCAGATTTTCGGATGCTTTTCGGCAAGCGTGGTGAACCACCAGTGCGAGAAGGTGTCGCCCACGGCCAGCAGTTCACGAAGGTTTCGGGTGGAGCGGACGGGCCGGGTCAGACCGGTCTCGTGCGCCCAGGTGATGTACTCGCGCCGGATGTCCGTGAAGTGCTCCTCCACCAGCGCGGGCACCGAAAGATGCCCGTGCGGCACGTCGCGCCGGGCCCAGTGGGCCACCACCGGGGGCAGGCCGTGGGATTCCGGTTGCGGGCGGGGCGGGGCGTCCGGTCCATCCAGCAGGATGAAGGTGGTCACGCAGGCTCCTTGGCGACGCCTTCCAGCCACGCGTTGAGCCCGGTCAGGTCGTGCCCCCACGGGTGCGGGGTGGCGGCAAAGGCTTCGCCCCGGCCGTAGAACAGGGTGCCCACGGCTTCGGCGGCGGTCATGTCGGTCCTGGCGTCGCCGACCATCACGACTTCCGCCGGGGGCACGGCCGCCTTTTCCACGGCGCGGCGCAGCACGTCGGTCTTGCCGGGCGGCGAGCCGTAGATGGCCTCGAAGTACCGGGCCAGCCCGCGCTCGGTCAGGATGTGCACCAGTTCCTCGTGGGGGGCGCCGGAGCACACGTACAGCGGCACGCGGCCGTGCCACGCGGTGATCACGTCGTGCGCGCCGGGCACCATGGGGGCGTTCAGCACGCCCTCGAAGGCGTAGTCCGCGTACTTGCGGCCCAGGTCGTCCATTTCGTCGGAGGTGATCTCGCGGCCCAGCACTTCGCTGAACAGCCATTCGAACTTCTTGTAGCGGCTCACGCCGCCGTGCTCCATGTGGTAGGCCACGAGGCGGTCGCGGGCGTCCGCGCCGAAGGGTTCGGCCACGCGGGCGAAGGCTTCGGTCTTCACGTTCACGCTTTCCAGGAGGACGCCGTCGCAGTCGAAGACGATGCAGGAAAGGGGCATGGCGTTCCTTCTATCTGGGCAGCGCGTCCAGCAGGTTGCGGATGGTGTCGGTTTCCATCTTCACGCGGGCCTCCACGGCGTACGAGCCCACGTGCGGGGTCAGGATGACGTTGGGCAGGTCGCGCAGGGGGCCTTCGTAGGGTTCCTTGGCGAACACGTCCAGCGCGGCCCCGGCCAGATGCCCGGAGGACAGCAGCGCGTGCAGGGCGGACTCGTCGATGAGCCCGCCGCGCGCGGCGTTGATCACCCAGGTGCCGGGGCGCATCAGGCCAAGGCGGCGCTCGTCCAGGATGTACCCGCCGCCTTCGGGCTTGGAGCAGTGCAGCGAGACGATGTCCGCCCACGCCAGCAGCGCGTCCGGTTCCATCTTCGCGTTGGTGTCGCTTTCGGCGAAGGGATCGGAAAAGGCCACCTCGCAGCCGAACGCCTCGAACAGCCTGCCCGTGGCCCGGCCGATGCGGCCGAAGCCGATCAGGCCCACCTTCTTGCCGGACAGCAGATTGCCCATGCGCTTCTTCCACGTGCCCGCGCGCAGTTCGCGGTCCATACGGCTGACAAGGCGCATCAGGTCGAGCGCGTAGCCCAGGGTCAGTTCGGCCACGGCCTGGGTGGGCGCGTCGGGCGTGTTGCGCACGGCGATGCCCAGTTCGGCGGCGGCGGCGCGGTCCACGCTGTCCATGCCCGTGCCGCAGCGCGAGATGACCTTCAGTTCCGGCAGGGCCTGCATCACCCGGCGGGTCAGCGGTTCGGTGCCCGCGGCCACGCCGATGCAGCCCTGCAACAGTTCGATGGCCTCGTCCTCGGTGATGGCGCGGCCCGTGGGGTTGAGCACGTACTCCAGGCCCGCCTCGCGCAGGAGGCGCAGCGGTTCGTCGCTGAACTTGGCGAACGACGAGGTGGTGATGGCTACCTTCATGATTCGTTGTCCTTTGCTGCGGGGCATGGCCCCGTATGCTGTCGCGCGGTGTGCCGCGCGTGCTTCTATGCCTCGGGCGGGGTGGCCGCGCGCTCGTGCGCGCCGCGCTTGCGCAGCGGCTTGGCGGGCACGCCGCCCACCACGGTGTAGGGCTCCACGTCCTTCGTGACCACGGCCCCGGCCCCCACCACCGCCCCGCGCCCGATGCGCACGCCGGGGGTGATGGTGCAGTTGGCCGCGATCCACACGTCGTCCTCGATGGTCACCTCGCCGTACTCGTGGCCCTGGAACATGATGGGCACGTCGGTGCGGTCGAAGTTGTGGTTGGCCGCGCGGATGACCGTGCCGGGACCCACGGTGACGTGCGCGCCCATGCGGATGTGCCCGCCGTCGGCGTCCACCACCACGTTGATGTTCAGGGCCGCGTTCTCGCCCATTTCCAGCGCGCCGGTGCGGGCGTACAGGTGGCAGCCCTTGCCGATGCGCACGCCGTCGGCCAGCGCGATGTTGCGGCAGCCCTGCACCGTCACCGACTGGCCGAAGCGCACCCGGCCGCAGTGGCAGAACAGCGGCTGCCACGCCACAAGACGCGCGCCCACGCCGATGGTGGTGGGAATCCACGCGAACAGGGACAGCCAGAGTTCCTCGGCGATGGCGGCAAGGCGCGACATGTCGGGCATGCGCGGCATGTGCGGCGTGGGCATGGGGGCTCCGTTACTTCGTGTAGACGAGACGCAGGGTGTCCTCGGCCATCATGTCCACCACGCGGGCGAGGTCTTCGGGGGTGTCCACGCTGAGGGTGCGCTTGTCGGTGGGCACCATGCGCACCTTTTCACCGTGTTCGAGGATGCGCATCATGTCCACCGATTCGATGATCTCCAGCGGGGTTTCCTGCATGTCGTTGAACTTGAGCAGGTAGTCGCGGCGGAAGGGGATGATGCACACCTGCTTCTGCATGGGCACGTCGGTGACGCCCTTGCGGCGCGAGGGCACGGGCTCGCGCGAGAAGTACAGCGCGTCGGAGTTCAGGTCCACCACCACCTTGACCTCGTTGGGGTCTTCGAATTCCTGCACGGTTTCCATGCGGGCCATCAGGTTGGTGACGTTGACGGCAGGGTCGGCCAGCATGGGGGCGATGGCGTCGTCGATCATGTCGGGGGTGATCATGGGTTCGTCGCCCTGCACCATGACCACGATGTCCACGCGCTGGCCGGTGGCGGCCTCGATCTTCAGCAGGGCTTCGGCGGTCCGGGTGGTGCAGCGCACGTGGTGGTCGCCGGTCATGACGGCCTTCAGGCCCACGCTTTCGGCGTAGTTGTAGATTTCCTTGTCGCAGGTGGCCACGTAGGTGGCGGTCAGGGTGGGGCTCATGGCCGTGCGGAAGGTGACGTGGCCCACCATGGGCACGCCGTGGATGTCGGCCAGGGGCTTGCCCGGGAAGCGGCTGGAGCCCATGCGGGCGGGGATGATGGCGACGATGTTCATGGCTGCTCCTTTGGCGGCGCGGTGCGCCGGGAAATGTCGGGTGTGGTGAGGTGGAACGGCAGGGGGTGCCTTGGTTGTTGTATGGTGGTGGCGCCTAGGTCAGCGCGGGTATGCTGCGGGCGGAATCCGCCTTTTGTGGCCGGACTGCGTTGAATCGAAGTTTTTGATGCTCACGTACATAAGTACGCTGCGCTCAAAAACTTCGATTCGCCTTGTCCGGCCGCAAAAATCGTAATTCCTTGCATCATCCCCGCACCAGCCTCCCGCAGCGGAAGACCGCTGCGGGGTATAAGGAAGAAAGGCACGGGAGAAAGGCGGAAAACCTCGTGTTCAGGGGCAGCGGCCTGCGGCCAAAAGCCTCATGGTAGTCGTGGATTCCCAATCAAAAAATTTAGGGGGGAGGGGTTCGGGGAGGGAGACCCTTTTTAAAGGGTCCCCTCCCCGATAGCTCTTCCTCTCCAA
>JALHHV010000135.1:5470-6214 GCA_022837365.1 Desulfovibrio sp.
CCGAGGTCGGTGGTCAGGTTGGGCACCAGCTTTTTGCCCACCTTGGGCATGAAGGCGTAGGGCGTGACCTGGTAGTGGCCGCTGTTGGGGTCGTGCTGGTAGGCGATGTTCAGTTCCTTGCCCAGCATTTCGCCGATCATCTTGAACAGGTCGCCCACGCGCATGGGCTGGTTGCCGGTGAGCACGATGTTCTCGTTGGCGTACTCGGGCTTGAGCACTTCCACGGTGCACAGGGCGGCGTCTTCCACGTGGATGTATTCGCGCAGGGCGGTGGGGCTGCCGTAGTAGGTGATGGCCCCGGTTTCCAGCGCCTCGGCCACGAAGCGGTTGATGGCGTTGCGGCGGTCGGCGCGCGGGCCGTACAGCGAGCCGTAGCGCAGGATGGTGTAGTCCAGGCCGTGCATGGCTTGGTAGTTCTCGATGTACAGTTCGCAGGACTGCTTGCTGCACCGGTAGAACCCGCCGGACTTGCCGTATACGTACAGCGAACTGGCGAACACGTAGCGCGAGACCCTGGCCTTGCGGCAGGCTTCCAGCAGGATGACGTTGCCCAGCACGTTGATGCGCGCGGTGTCCACGGGCTTGCGGTTGGCTTCGCCGATATCGGCGATGCCCGCGAAGTTGAACACGGCGTCGGCCCCGGCGACGGCGGCGTCCACGGCGGCCTCGTCAAGGATGTTGCCGACCACCATGCGCTGGTCGCCGCGCAGGTAGGGCGAGGGCCGCAGGTCCACGATGGTGACC
>JALHHV010000575.1 GCA_022837365.1 Desulfovibrio sp.
GGGGAACCCCCACTAGACCCTGAACCTAGCGTGTCTACCAATTCCACCACTTCGGCGCGGAGGAGTCGTATAGCCACAGGACGGTGGGGTTGGCAAGCGGTTTTTGGGGCCGGTGCAAAAAAAGATGCCGGTATCTATGGATGCGGGCGGTCGGCCATGGCCCCGCCATCCGCCCCCCTCCGGCCGTTCCCTGTCTCCCGCCCTTGAACCCGCGCGCCGTTTGGGGTAGCACGAGACGGCGCGGTGCCGGAACGTCGGCCCCGCGCCGCCAGCCGTTCACGCGGCCTCCGCCGCATGCCCCTCGCCGCCCGGCCGCTGCGCCGCGCACATTCCGCCGTCACGAGTATTCATGGAAATCGCACGCGAACTACAGGAAATCGGCCTCGACCTCTCGCGGGGCAGTTGCGTCACCGTCGGCTCATCGGGCGGGTCATGGCCAAGGCCGCCGCGCTGGGTGTGCCCTCGGTGGTGGTCACCTTCTGCCCGCATCCGCTGCGCGTGCTGGTGGGGCCGCACACCCCCCCGCTGATCACCGACTACGAGAAGAAGCTGGACCTGTTCGAAGCCCTGGGGGTGGACCTTACCCTGATGCTGCGCTTCACCCGCGAGATGGCCGCGCAGGAGCCCGAGGAGTTCGTGCGCCGCGTGCTGGTGGACGCCCTGCACGCGCGCGAACTGGTCATCGGCTACGATTTTTCGCTGGGCAAGGGGCGCAAGGGCAACTTCGAACTGCTCCAGCGTCTGGGCGCGCAGTACGGCTTCGCCACTGAACAGCTCGACCCGGTGATCATCAACGGCGCGGTGGTCAGTTCCACCCGCATCCGCGACCTGATCCGCGCGGGCGACGTGTGGGACGTGCGCCCCCTCATGGACCGCTTCTACACCGTCCGGGGCGCGGTGGTGCGCGGCATGGACCGGGGCGGTCGCCTGCTGGGCTTTCCCACCGCCAACATGGAGCCGCGCGACGAACTGATGCCCAAGCCCGGCGTGTACGCCACCTGGGTGCAGATCGACGGGCAGGTGTACCCGTTCGTGCACCGCCTGCGCGACGAGCGCAAGTTCTCCGGCCTGGACGAACTGGTGACCCAGATCCGCCGCGACGTGGACCTGGCCCGGCAGATACTTTCCGCGCCGGACGCGCGCCTGTAGCTTTCCGGCGGGATGCGTCCCGCCGCCTTCGTGCGCCCGGTCACGTACCGTGCCGCGCACCCCGCATGCCGCCGTAACGCACAGCGCACCTGTGCGTTGACGGCGTGCACGCGTTACCTCAGCCTCCGGAAGCATCATGCTGCGCATACTCAAGAAACCCGTGCATGAATTCCTGCGCCTGTACCGCACCGTGGCCTACGTGCGCCTTGGCGTGCTGGGCATGGGGCTGGGGCTGCTCTCCGGCTGCGCGGCCATTCTGTTCTTTCTGGGCATAGAGGCGGGCAAGCACTACATCCAGGTGGTCTGGGCCGGGCTTTCCCTGCCCGCCCCGGCCGGGGAAACCCTGTTCGGCCATGCG
>JALHHV010000136.1 GCA_022837365.1 Desulfovibrio sp.
AACGGCGTGGCCCCGGCGCTGGACGCCGAACGCCGCGACGGCGGGTCCGCCAACGCGGGCAAGACCCGCCAGTCGGGCCTGATGCGCACCGGGGGCGGCACGCAGGAACACGCAGGCGCGGCGACCGACGCCCGCCATGCCGCCCAGACCGGGCAGGCCGCCGGATCCGTGCAGCAGAACCTGCCCACCGGCAACGATGGCCGCAACGGCGGCCACACTGCCGGGCAGCAGGCGCAGGTGGCGCAGGGCAATGCCTCGGCCCAGGCGTTCGGCCTGGACAAGGCCGCGTCCTCCCAGCCGGGCGACGGCAAGGGCTCGGCCTGGCAGCAGGAGCAGCACGGCCGGTCCTCCACGGGCAGCGGCGGCAGCGGCGACCCGTGGGCGGAACTGCTGCGCAGGATCGACGTCAGCCCGTCCCTGAGCGGCGCGGCCCAGAGCATGGAGCGCGGCATCCTCACCTCCATGCAGGACGGCACCCGCCAGCTGACCATGAAGCTGGACCCGGTGGAACTGGGCAACGTGACCGTGGTGCTTTCCGTGCGCAACGGAGAGGTCAAGGCCACCATCCGCCCCGACCGCACCGAGACCGCACAGGCCATCAACGACCAGTTGCACGTGCTGCGCACCGCGCTGGAACAGCAGGGCCTGAAGGTGGACCGGCTGGAAGTGCAGACCCAATTGCAGGACAACTCGTTCTCGCAGGCCTGGCAGGACGCGGCCCAGCACAACGCCGGGCAGGAACAGCAGGCCCGCAGCGCCGAGCGCGAGCGCTACCGCCGCCTGCGCCGCCTGCGCGAAGGCGGCGACGACGCCGGCGCGCAGGCCGTGGACGCGGCCGCAGCAGCCGCTGCCGCCGGACGCCCGGCAACTCTTACCGCCTCCGGGCTCGACATCATCGCATAGGAGTCCACCATGGCAACCAGCCCCGTACTCGGCCAGGCCGAGCAGGACTTCGGCAGCTACCTTGGCGCCAAGACCAAGAACGATTCGCTGGACAAGCAGGCGTTCCTGAATCTTCTGGTGGCCCAGCTGAGCCATCAGGACCCGCTGAACCCCATGGACGACAAGGAATTCGTCGCCCAGCTGGCGCAGTTCACCAGCCTTGAGCAGCTTACCAACATCTCCACCGGCATCACCGACCTGAACGAGAGCGCCAAGCAGCAGCAGATGTCCTCGGCCGTGGGCTACATCGGCAAGGAAGTGACCGCAGGCGGCTACCAGATCAGCAAGTCGGCCACGTCCACCAGCACGGTGTTCTTCACGGTGCAGGCGCAGGTGGCCAACGGCTACATCAACATCTACGACGGCGAAATGAACCTGGTGCGCACCGAACTCATGGGCGCCAAGCAGGCCGGCACCTACTCGTACCAGTGGGACGGCAAGGATTATCAGGGGGCCACCGTGCCGGACGGCATCTACGCGGTGGCCATGTACGGAGAAGGCACGGACGGCAAGGCCGTCTACATCACCACCCAGGTCACCGGTCAGGTCAACGGCGTGGTCAACGTGGACGGCGAACCCTACCTGCGCCTGGCGGACGGCCGCCACATCGCCTTCAGCAACGTGTCCGAGATCGTGGCGCCCAACACCACGGGCGGCGGCGACGACACGGGCGACGACGATTCCGGAGACGACGGCGATTCCGGAGACGATTCCGGAGACGGTTCCGGCAGCGGCACGGACAGCGAAAGCTAGCGCCCCGCGGAACTACAGCAAGCACACAACACCCCCTGCGGGTGCCACGGACACAGGAGGTCGATCATGAGTGTCACGGCAAGTATGTGGACCGGCGTTTCGGGACTGCTGGCCCACGGCGAGAAGATGAACGTTCTCGGCAACAACATCGCCAACGTCAACACCGTGGGCTTCAAGGGCTCGCGCATGGACTTCCAGGACTTCATCAACCAGGACGTCTACAGCGCGGCCGGGGTTCCATCGGCGCCATTTTCGGCGATTTCAGCCAGGGCGCCTTTGAAACCACCAACGAGGCCACGGACCTTGCCATCGGCGGCAAGGGCTTCTTCCAGGTGCGGCCCAAGGGGCAGGAGACCGCGTACTACACCCGCGCGGGCAACTTCCGCTTCGACAACGACGGCTACCTGGTGGACCCGCACGGCTACGTGCTGCAGGGATGGGAAATCGAAAAGGCCCGGCCCTCGCTGTCCACCTCTACCGCGCAGGTGACCTCCACCATCTCGCAGATCAAGGGGGCGGGCTCGCCCAAGGACATCAAGCTCGACGGCTTCACGGCCGAGCCGCAGCACACCTCCACCATCACCTCTGCGCACAACCTCGACGCGCGCGACGGCGGCGACAAGTCGGTCAACGCCACCAACCCGTTCTTCTCGGTGTTCAACAACTGGGACGGCTCGGCCTCCACGCCGCTGGCCGACAGCCGCTTCGCCTACCAGACCACCATCAAGGTCTACGACGAGGGCGGCACCGCGCACGAGCTGACCATCTACTTCGACCAGGTGTCCACCGACACAGTGGACAACGCCGCCAGCGGCAAGCGCTACTGGGAATACATGGTCACCATGAACCCGTCGGACGACCTGCGCTCCGTCAACGGCCTGAACTTCGCAGGCACCTCGGCGGCGGGCATCCTGATGACCGGCACGCTGACCTTCGACACCTCCGGCCAGCTCACGGACATGACCGCCTTCACCATCGCCAGCAACGCCGCCGGCGACCTGAAGGACATGAACAACTGGGTGCCCACCACCTTCTCCAACAACGGCTACCCGCTGTTCGTGGCCAACTTCTCGGGCGTCGCCAACGCCAGCTACACCTCGCCCACGGTGCCCACGGAAGCCGAGCCGTACCTGATGGAACTGAACTTCGGCCTGCGCAACCTCAGCAACACCTGGTCCAGCGCGCCGGCCAGCGCCGCCGCCATCGGCAGCAACGCCAGCAACCTTGGCGGGCTGGGCCCGCAGGGCGAACGGCAGTCCACGTCCATGACCAGCTACGGCGGCTCGTCGTCCATGATCTTCCAGAAGCAGGACGGCTACACCTTCGGCTTCCTGCAGAACATCACCGTGGACCAGGACGGCATCGTGCACGGCCGGTACTCCAACGGGGTCATCCTGGACCTGTACCAGATCACCCTGTACGACTTCACCAGCCCCACCAACCTGCGGCGCGAAGGGGGCAACCTGTTCTCCGAAACGCGCGCCTCGGGCGATGCGCTGGCGGGTCCGGCCAACGCCAACGGGTACGGGTCCATCAACTCCAACTCGCTGGAACAGTCCAACGTGGACCTTGCCCGCGAGTTCGTGCAGATGATCACCACCCAGCGCGGCTTCCAGTCCAACAGCAAGGTCATCACCACAACGGACACCATGCTTGAAACCGTCGTGAACATGAAGCGTTAGCGGCGGATCATGATCGACCGGCGGACGCGGGCCCGAACCCGCGTCCGCGCCGTGTCGGCGGGAGCGCCCCAGGCGTCCCCCCGTGCAACATCCCGGACTGCCCCCGAGGGGCGCAGGCCGGGATGTTTCGCGTCGGCGCGGCGGGCGATGCGCGGGCCGGGGAACATCCGGCGGGAGGCGTGGGAAGAAGCGGAGATGGGCGGGAAAAGGGCGGGTTGGCGCGGCGCTGGGAAAAACCCGCCGCCGCGCCCTAGTATTGCCGGTTCAGCAGCCCGCCGATGGTCATGCCGCCGTCCTTGCCGACGCGCAGCACCCCTTCGGGCGGGATGCGCATGAGCACCTTGTTGCTGTTCTTTTCGGAAACCTCGACCTGCACCACGCCCTGGTCGCTCACGATCTCGAACTTCAGCGCTGCGCCCTTGGCTTCAAGGGTGCGCGAAAGGTCGTTCAGCGAGCGTTCAAGCTGCTGCATGTCCACGTTTTCCGCTTCCGCGGATCGTTCGTCCCCGGTCGGCTGCCGTTCCGCAAGAGATGGAGAAGTAGCGGATGAGGATGCGGCGGCCAGGCCGCGTGCCGGGGGGCGATTCATATCCGATCCCGCGGAAGAACCTGCCGTTACCGCCTGGATGTCGTCCAGCAGCATCATGGTTCCTCCTCGAGGCGACATTGTCTCCCCCGGAAACATCGTCTCACACCCTATATCGGCAGATTTCTCCGTCGGATTAGGGCGCGGTTCCAGGCAGGCGGGCAGGGTGCAAAAAATTCCTCCGCGCCGCCCCTGGCCCCCCCTGGCCCCCCCTGTCGCCACGCGGCGCGCCGCAATCCCTGGGAAAATTTTGGCATGGGCGCGTCGGCAACCGGGCACGGGGTGTCTAGAGTTTTGCTAACGCTTTACCTTTCTTTGCAAAAAATGTGTTGGCACCAACATTGCTTAATGTTGGCCAGACAACCCGAAGGAGGTTCACCACATGTCTTTGGTCATCAATCACAACATGATGGCGCTGAACGCCTCTCGCAACCTGAACGAGAGCTACGGTCGCCTGGCAACGTCCACCCGCCGCCTGTCCTCGGGTCTGCGCGTGGGCACCGCGGCCGACGACGCCGCGGGCCTCGCCATTCGAGAACTGATGCGGGCCGATATTTCCACCATGCGTCAAGGCATCCGCAACGCCAACGACGCCATCTCGATGATCCAGACCGCCGACGGCGCGTTGCAGATCATCGACGAAAAGCTCATCCGCATGAAGGAACTGGCCGAACAGGCGGCCACGGGCACCTACAACTCCGACCAGCGCCTGATGATCGAATCCGAATATCAGGCCATGGCCTCGGAAATCACCCGTATCGCCAACGCCACGGACTTCAACGGCATCCACCTGCTGGACGGCTCCCTTTCGGGCACCCACAACGGGTCGGGGCTGCGGCAGACCGGCGAGCTGAAGATCCACTTCGGCACCGGCAACGACTCCAACGAGGACTACTACTACATCAAGATCGGCGGGGCCACGGCGTCGCAGCTCGGCATCGGCAACGCGTCGGGCACGGGCGTCCACGCGGCGGGCTACACCATCTCGACCCAGTCCGCCGCCCAGCAGGCGCTGACCGCCCTTGACCAGGCGATCATCTCCAAGGACAAGATCCGCGCGGCGCTCGGCGCCCTGCAGAACCGCCTGGAGAACACCATCAGCAACCTGACCATCCAGGCGGAAAACCTGCAATCCTCCGAGTCGCGCATTTCCGACGTGGACGTGGCCGAGGAAATGACCGAGTTCGTGCGCAACCAGATCCTCACCCAGTCCGCCGTGGCCATGCTTTCGCAGGCCAACTCGCTGCCGCAGATGGCCATGCAGCTCATCAGCGGCTAGCGGACAGCGCCCACGGCGTAACGCCGCGCATCAGTTGGCGAAGGTTGACCAAAGACAACAGGACCGGGGAGGAACGGCCTCCCCGGTCATTGTCTCCATCTCAGCCCTGGCTGCGTGATTCCAGGGCCTTCAGCGCAAGACCGGCCGCCATCTGCTCGGCCCTTTTGACGCTGGGGCCGACGGCCGTGAACACGGTGTCGTCGGGCAGGGTCAGCCGCACCTCGAAGCGCTTCTCGTGCTCGGGGCCGCTGCTGCCCATCAGGGCATACACCGGCCGCTCGCGGAACACCTTCTGGGTCATTTCCTGCAACCGGCTCTTGTAGTCCTTGCTGCGCTTGCCGTCGGTGTCGCAGGGCCAGCGGGCCGCCAGCACATGGCGCACCACGGCCCGCGCCCGCTCGTACCCCCCGTCCAGAAACACCGCGCCCAGCATGGCCTCCAGCGCGTCCGACAGCAGGGAGCTGCGCTCGCGCCCTCCCTGGCTTTCCTCGCCCCTGCCCAGCCGCAGGTACTGTTCCAGCTTCAGGTCGCGCGCAAGCTCGGCCAGCGCCGGTTTGCTGACGAGCCGCGCCCGCATGCGGGTCAGGTCGCCCTCGCGGGCGCCGGGAAAGCGGGTGAACAGCTCTTCCGACACGCACAGTTCAAGCACGGCATCACCCAGGAATTCCAGGCGTTCGTTGTGCTCCACGTGTTCCTGCTGCTCGTTGGCCCATGAGCTGTGGGTCATGGCCGTGGCCAGCAGCCCGGTGTCGTTGAAGGCGTAGTGGATGTCGCTTTGCAAATTCTCGAACATGTGTCGGTGGTCGCTCCTTCAGGGTGCCGCCCGGCAGCTTTTGCCGCCCGGTGGCCCGGTCATGCCCGGTCATGGCCGATCATGGCGGGGAACGATACCGGCACCGCCCCCGTTGCGCAAGGCCGTCCGCGCTCGTCAAAATTCCGGCATGGGCGCTCCGTCCTCCCTCCGCCACCCTGCCCTCATCCCTCCCCCGCATGGCCGCCGGACATTTCCCCGCCACGCGCACCGGCATTGAGCGGGCGAACAGCCACAAGATTGCAGTTGTCCCTTGATTTTCGGCTGTTATTCGGGGCAGAATCGGCCAAGCACACGGCATGCCGCACCGGCCACCGCATCGCGGAAAACGGCCGGATGCACCGCGCCCCCGGCCAGGCAGGCCGGAGGCGGGCATGCGCGCGCACTCAGCAACAGGAGGCAGCTATGGCGGCGGGCATCTACGTGGGTTCCACGGCCGGGTACTCCGGCAAGAACATGGTGATCATGGGCCTTGGCCTGCGCCTGCAGAAGGATGGCTACAACGTGGGCTACATGAAGCCCGTGGGGGCCATGCCGCAGGAACGCGGCGGTGTGCTGGGCGACGAGGACGCCTTCTTCGTGCAGGACGTGCTGGGGCTGGACGAACCCTCGAACCTGGTCACCCCGGTGCTGGTCACCCAGGACTTCAAGGTGCGCGCCTTCAGCGGCCAGTGCGAAGACTACATGCCCCAGCTTGCCAGCCGCCACGACGTGATGGTGGTGGCCGGTTCCGGCAGCATGTATTCCGGCCGCTACTGCAACGTGGACGGCATCCGCGTGGTCAAGGAACTGGGGATGAAGGCCATCATCATCGACCGCCTGCACAAGGAACTGAACTACGACTACCTGGTGGTGCTCAAGGATACCCTGGGCGACAACCTGGCAGGCGTGGTGCTGAACGACATCCCCGCCAACTTCATGAACGAGGTGGAAGGGCTGATCAGGCCGTTCCTGGAGCGCAACGGCGTGCGCGTGGTGGGCGTCATCCCCAAGGACCCGCTGATGGGGGCCATCAAGGTGGGCGACCTGGCCGAACGGCTGGGCGGCAAGGTCATCTCGGCCCAGAACAAGTCCGACAAGGTGGTGGAAAACTTCCTCATCGGCACCATGCAGGTCGAGAACTTCATGACCCACTTCCGCAAGAACAAGAATTCCGCCGTCATCGTGGGGGGCGACCGGTCCGACGTGCAACTGGTGGCGCTGGAGGGCAACTGCCCGTGCCTGGTGCTGACCGGCAACCTGTACCCCAACGACATCATGTGGTGGTGCGCGACGACACGTACACCGTGGCCAAGAAGATGGAGGTCATCCTCTCGCGCCACAAGCTGCGCGACGTCATCAAGATCCGACAGGGCGCGCAGCTTGTCAGCTCCTCCATCGATTTCGCCTACGTCAAGGAAGCGGCCGGACTGTAGCCGCACGGCGACAAGCGAAACACAAGGGGGGGCTCCTGCCCCCCCGTTTTTTTGCGGCCCGCGCCCGCGCCCCCGCAGCCACCAGCAGCCCCGGCACCACCGTGCCGCAACCGACATGCCCCCGAACACGCCCCCGAACGCATCACCTGACATATCCGGCGGCACCGCCCCCGCCTTTGCCACGGCCCGGCCCTGGGTGGTGCTGGTGGCCCTGCTGTTCTTCGTCAACTACGGCTCGCGCGCCGTGCTTGCCCCGCTGCTGCTGTCCATGGAGGCGGACCTGGGCCTGGACCATGCCCAGGCCACCCGCCTGCTGTTCCTGATGGCCTGCGGGTTCACCGCCAGCCTCGCGGCCAGCGGCTTTCTGCTCAGCCGGGTCGCGCCCCGGCGCATGGCCGCCTTTTCGTGCATGGCCACCGGCGCGATGCTCATGGGCATGTCCGCCATGCGCGATCACGCCACGGCGCGGTACATGTTCGTGCTCATGGGGCTGGCGGCCGGGCTGTACTTTCCGGCGGGCATGGCCACCCTGGGATCGCTGGCCCGCCAGCGCGACTGGGGCAAGGCCGTAGCCATCCACGAACTGGGCCCCAACCTCAGCTTCGTGGCCGTGCCCCTGCTGGCAGAAGCGGGCATGCGCGTCACCGACTGGCGGGGCGTGCTGCTGGCCGTGGGCGTGCTGGGCATCCTGGCGGGGATGGTCTTCGCCTGGATCGGACGCGGGGGGCTTACCCTGGCGGAGCCGCCCTCGGTGCGCGGGTTTGCCGGGGTGCTGCGCTCGCCGCTGACATGGCTGTTCGCGTGGCTGCTGGCCCTTGGGGTGGCCGGGGAATACGCCACCTACAGCGTACTGCCGCTGCACCTGGTGGACGGGCTGGGCCTTGCGCCCGGTACGGCCAACGGCCTGCTGGCGGCCTCGCGCGTGGTGACGCCGTTCGCCGCGCTGGCCGGGGGCTGGGTGTCCGACCGCATGGGAGCCCGGCGCGCCATCACCGTGTGCCTTGCGCTGACCGGCATCTCGCTGCTGGCCATGGCCTTTCCGTCCATCGGCATCGTCACGGCGGGCATGACCGTGCAGGGGGCCATGACCGCGTTCATCTTTCCCGCCATCTTCAAGGAACTGGCGCGCTGCTGGCCTGCGGAACGCCAGCCCACGGTGCTGTGCATCGCCACCCCGGTATCATCGCTCATCGGCACGGGCGCGGCCCCGGCCCTGCTGGGGATGGTGGGGCAGACCTGGACCTTCGGCGCAGGGTTCGCCCTGCTGGGAGGGCTGGCGCTGGTCTCCATCATCCCCCTGCGGCTGCTGCCGCCGGAAGCGGGACGCTGACGCCCCCGCGCCCCGCCGTTGCTTGACAGCAACAGCCCCAGCCCCTACCTATGCCGGGAACCATCCACCAAGGAGACACCCCCGATGGCCTACGATATCAGACTGGTGAAGCTCGTGAACGGCGAACTGGTGCTCGGCAAGTTCGACGAGGCCACCAACTCGCTCACGGACGTGGCCGCCCTGCAAACCGTGCCCACCCAGCAGGGCGTGCAGATGATGCTGCTGCCCTACGGCTACCCCTTCGAGCAGGGCTTCGACGGCGTCATCAGCCGCACCCACGTCATCTACGAATACAAGACCTGCCCCGAGGAACTGAAGACCAAGTACCTCGAAGCCACGTCCAACCTCACCCTGTCCACGGGGGGGCTTGGCGGCGGGCTCGGCAACCTGAACCTGGCCAAGGGCCCGGCGGGCGGCAAGATCACCGGCATTTCCGACCTGCTGAAGAAGTAGGCCCGGCTGCGGCCCGACTGCGGCAAAACGCCGCACGCCGGCCGATGCGGCCAGACCCAACCGGACCTGACCGGGCTGGGCCGCGGCATGTTCCGGGGGGTGGCTCTGCCGCCCCCTTTTCACGTCGGCTCCGGACAGGCCCGCCCGCGCCGGTCCGCCAGCACGTTTCCATGGCCGGGGCGCAATCGCCGCTCCGGCCCACGCACACCCTTCATCCCTCCAGGAACCATGCGCGAACTTCTGCCCCTGCTGCCCAAGCCCAGCCGCTACATCGGCATCGAGGAAGGCACCGTCCACAAGACGCCGGACGCGTCCACCCTGCGCGTGGCGCTGGCCTTCCCCGACATGTACGAGGTGGGCATGTCCTACCTCGGGCAGAAGATCCTGTACGCCATCCTCAACGAACGGCCCGACGTGTGGGCCGAGCGGGTGTTCACCCCCTGCCGCGACGCGGGCGCGGTGCTGCGCCAGCGCGGCGTGCCGCTGGCAACCCTGGAGTCGGACACCCCCCTGGCCGCCACGCACCTTGTGGGGTTCAGCATCACCCACGAGTTGTGCTATTCCAACGTGCTGTACATGCTGGACCTTGCGGGCATCCCCCTGCGCGCGTCCGAACGCGCCACGGCCGATTCGCTTGCGGCGTGGCCGGTGGTCATGGCTGGCGGCGGCTGTACCCTGGCCGCCGAACCGCTGGCCCCGTTCATGGACCTGATGGTGCTGGGCGAAGGCGAAGAGGTGATGGCGGAGCTGGTGGACCTGCTGGCCGCCGCCCGCGCCGCCGGGCATTCCCGGTCCCGCTTCCTGGACGACGCCCGGCGCATTCCCGGCGTGTACGTGCCGGAATTCTTCGAAGGCAGCGTGCCGCCGGATACGGCCCGCAACGTGCCCGGCACTCCGCCCCGTCCCCTGCTGCCCCCCCTGCCGCCTGTGGATGAAGGGTATACCCGCGTGGCCCGGCGCGTGGTGGCCGACATGGACACCGCCCGCTACCCGGCCAGCCAGACCGTGCCCTTCGGCGCGGTGCACAACCGGCTGGCGCTGGAGATCGGCCGGGGCTGCACGCGCGGCTGCCGGTTCTGCCAGGCGGGCATCATCTACCGCCCGGCGCGCGAACGCTCCACCAAAAACCTTCATGCGCTGCTTGAAGAATGCCTGAACCAGACCGGCTACGACGACGTGTCCTTCCTGTCCCTGAGCACGGGCGACTTCTCGGCGCTCAAGCAACTGTTCCTGGCCACGGTGGACCGCTGCGCGCAGGAGCAGGTGGCCGTATCGCTGCCCTCGCTGCGGGTGGGGTCCATCGACGACGAGATCATGCGCCGCATGGCGGGCATCCGCCGCACCGGGGCCACCCTTGCGCCGGAAGCGGGCAGCCAGCGGCTGCGCGACGTCATCAACAAGGGCGTCACCGAGGAAGGGCTGCTGCTGCACGTGCAGAAGCTGTTCGAGCACGGCTGGCAGCAGGTGAAGCTGTATTTCATGATCGGCCTGCCCACCGAGACGCGCGAAGACCTGGACGCCATCGTGGACCTGTGCCGCAAGGTGCGCGACGCGGCCGGTCCGGGCATCCGGCGGTTGCAGGTGACGGCGGCCATCTCGCCCTTCGTGCCCAAGCCGCACACCCCGTTCCAGTGGGAACGTCAACTGTCGCTTGAAGAAATCCGCGAGCGCATCGGCTACCTGCTGTCCCGCTTCAAGGGCGAGAAATGCCTGAAGATGCGCTGGCACGAGGC
>JALHHV010000137.1 GCA_022837365.1 Desulfovibrio sp.
CCCCTTGCATCCCCTCCCGATTTTGTGCATTTTGGCACAATCACACGGACGCATTTCCCGTGCACACCCGCCCAGCCATGGGCCGCCCCTTCCGGCGAACGCCCGACCGGCCGCTGGCCGCGCCGCGCCTTGACTTTTCGGGCCACGCCTGTGATGCACGGATGGCACCGCGCCGGAGGGCGCGCTTTTCATCACTTTCAGGAGGACAGGGATGAGCCAACCTTTCAAGGACGCCATAGCCATCTGCAAGGCCATCCTTCGCAACGGCTACGACGCCTACGTGGTCAACGCGCAGTTGCAGAAGGAACTGCTGGACGGCCGCGAAACCGAAATCGACATCGCCTGCGAGCCCGACTACGAAGAGCTCGGCAAGCTCTTCCCCAGCCTCGAGCGCTCCAACGAAGAGGGCGTGGTCGCCACCATGCGCGAAGGCGGAGCGCTGATCCGCTTCTACCACACCGATACCGAGGAATCCTCGCACCCCGAGCATACCCTGGCCCGCATCACCCCGCGCATGCTGCGCGTGCTGGAAGAGCAGGGCAAGGTGCCCCCCGCCCTCGCCTGCCCCTACATCGCCCACACCGGCGACGTGTACGAAGGCTTCGAGGACTTCTCCAAGGGCAAGGTGCAACTGCGGGGCATTCCGGACGAAACCCTGCGCCGCAACTACCTGCTGGTCATCCGGGCCATGCGCTTCGCGGCCAACTTCGACCTGCCCATCGAGCCCAATTCGTGGATGGCCATCATCCGCGCCGCCAGCCGCGTGCTGGACTACGTGCGCATCTCGGACATCATGGACGAATGGCGCAAGGTGGAAGCCGAGTGCATGTGGAAGTTCGTGCAACTGCTGTTCGACGCGCAGATCCTGCACGGCCTGCTGCCCGAAGTGGCGGCCCTGTCCCGCGTGCGCCAGCAGCGCAACGACGAGGGCGCGGAAGAGTCGGTGCTCGAGCACACCCTGGACTGCATGCGCCACTACCCCGAGGGTGAATACAACTACGACTGGCTGGGCACCTTCGCCATGCTGTTCCACGACGTGGGCAAGCTGTACACGGCGGAATACTTCGACGGAAAGTGGAACTTCTACCAGCACCATCGCGTGGGCGCCAAGGTAACGCGCAAGCTGCTGCGCCGCCTGCACTTCCTGCCGGAGGACGTGGAAACGGTGTGCCATCTGGTGCGCCATCACATGCGCTTCCACTTCATGCTCACCGACCGGGGCATCCGCCGCTTCAAGTCGCTGGACGAATACCCCCGGCTCATCCAGATCGCCCGCGCCGACCTGGAAGCCCGCGACGGCAGCTACACCTACTTCAATCACAACATGAAGTACCTGGAGCGCGCCGAAACGCCGGAGCAGATGCTGGAACCCCTGCTGAACGGCAACGAGATCATGGAGTTCACCAACCTGCACCCCGGCCCCCAGGTGGGCATGCTGCGCGATGCGCTGCTGAAGGCGCAGGTGGCGGGCGAAGTGACCAGCGTGCCCGAGGCCGTGGACTACATTCGCGAGTACAAGGCGAAGAATTTCGGCTAGGGCCGGAATGTTGATTGATTCCTTGCGGAAGACGCGGGGGAAGGGACGCAGGTTCCTTCCCCCGTTTTTTGTTGGGGAGGGGCGGCGGGATACGACAAGGCGCGTTGAACGGCTGGCCTCTCGCTCGTTCCGGCCATTCCCGAATGAAGACAGCCCCCCCCTAACGCCAGCCGGTAAGCCCCCGCGCCACCTCCCGGCCATCGGAGCGGCGGGCGAGGATATGCACGAAGCGGGCGGCGCCGGGCGTGGCCGCATCGGCGGGCGCGGGCAGGCACTGCGCCTCCACCGTGTCGCCGTACACCGTCTCGGCCCGGAAGTGCATGTCCAGCCACACCGGGCGGGCCGCCTCCTGCACCGCGCCGGGCACGCCTTCCAGCGCCCAGTCCAGGTAGCGCACGTTGTTCACGTGGCGGTTGCGGTCCATGTCCGCCCGGCGCACCGCGAAGGGAATGGAAGAGAGCGGCGCGGCGCCGTCTTCGGGCGCCGGCAGCCGACGGTCGCCGGTTTCCAGCGCCAGCGGCGGCTGTTCCGGCAGCAGGGCCGCCACCGTGGGCGGGATGCGCTCCGGCCGCCGGGTGGCCAGGTTGATGACCACCCAGAACGAGGCCCCGCGCGCCACCACTGCCCCGTCACCGCCCAGCATCAGGTAGTCGCGCCGGAATTGCAGCCGCTCCACCCCGCACGGCCAGGTGCGCACCGTCACCGTCTCGCCTTCCGCCGGGGCGCGCTCCACCTGCACCACCAGCCGGGCCAGCACCCACGCCAGCCCCTGTTCGTGCAGCGCGGCCAGCGAAAGCCCCAGCCGGTCCGCATGCACCCCCGCCGCCTCCTGTAAATAGTCGCAGATGATCTGGACGGAAACGGTGCCGTCCGGCCCCACCTCGTAGCCGCGCACCCGGAAGGTTTCCTGATGCACCCGCAGGTCGGCGGGAACCTGCACGGGGATCTGCGCGGCTTCGGGCGCGGGAAGGCCGGTCGCCTCGGGCGTATCGGGAGTATCGGGCATGCGGGGGCTCCTTGTACGGTTGTCCGTGCGGCGCGGCATGCGGCAGCGTAGCGCACCGCCACGGCATAGCGCCGCAAGGCCGCCGCGTCCACTGTCACCCGCGCGGGTGGCGCTGCCATATCCCGGCCCGCGTGACAGCGCAGGGCATCCCCCCGCCTTGACACCCGGCCGCCGCGCGCCTATCTGTTGCCCCTTCAACAGTTGCAATGGCAACAATGGGACATTTCGCATGGAACAAAGACTCACGTCCTTCGCCTATCGCGTGGGGCAGCTGCGCCGCCTGGTGCTGCTGCTGGCCATCGAGCGCATCGCCCCGCTGGGGCCGGTGGGCAAGGGGCAGATACCCTTCCTGGCCGAACTCTTTCAGGGCGGCGACGGCGTGTCGCAGGAAGATCTGGCCGAAAAGCTGCACTTCGACAAGGGCGCGGCCGCCCGTTCGCTGGCCAAGCTGGAAGCCGCGGGTCTGGTGACCCGCGCCGTGAACCCGCGCAACCGCCGCCAGATGGTCATCACCCTGACCCCGGACGCCGAAAAGCTGCGCGAGCCCTTCCTGACCGCCCTGCGCGAACTGACCGAAACCATGGTGCGCGGCTTTTCCGGCGGCGAGCGCGAGCAGGCCCTGGGCTTTCTGGACCGCATGATCGGCAACGTGCTGGCCGAACTGGGCCGCCCGGACAAATCCGGCCCGCTCCCGCGCCCGTGTCGCGCGGCGCGGTGCTGTTCGTGGTCAGCACGTCCATGATCCTCATGCCGCTGATGATGTCCGCCGTGGGCGTCTCGCTGCCCGCCATCGGGCGCGACCTCGCGGCCACGGCCATGCAGGTGGGCCTTGTGGAGACCACCTACGTCATGGCCCTGTCGGTGTTCCTGCTGATCATGGGCCGCCTTGGCGACATCTTCGGGCGGCGTCGGCTGTTCCTGGCGGGCCTTGTGCTGTTCACGGCCATCACCGCCGTGCTCTCGCTGTCGCAGTCCATCCGCATGGTCATCGGCCTGCGCTTTCTGCAGGGCATGGGCGCGGCCATGATCGTGGCCAACAGCTTCGCCATCATGCTCGAAGTGTTCCCGCGCGAGGAGCGCGGCCGGGCCATCGGCATCGTTTCCGCGGCGGCCTATGCGGGCATCTCGTGCGGGCCGCTCATCGGGGGATTCCTGACCACCCATTTCGGATGGCGCTGGGTGTTCCTGATGGTGCTGCCCTTCGGCCTTTCCGCCCTGCTGCTGGTGTTCACCCGGCTGCGCGGCGAATGGCGCTCGGCCAGGGGCGAACCCTTCGACCTGCGCGGCAGCCTGGTCTACGGCGGCGCCATCGTGCTGCTCACCCTGGGTTCGTCGCACCTGGACGAGGGCGCGTGGGCCTGGGGCACGCTGGCCGCCGGGCTGGTCTGCGGCGGGCTGTTCCTGTGGCTGGAATCGCGCACCCGCTTTCCGCTGCTGGAGGTCACCCTGCTGTCGCGCAACCGGCTGTTCACCCTCAGTTGCCTGTCCGCGCTCGTCAACTACGCCTCCACCTTCGGGGTGCTGTTCTTTCTCGGGCTGTACCTGCAATATGTGCGCGGGCTTACCCCCAGCGACGCGGGCCTGCTGATGATCATCCAGCCGGTGATCCAGATGGTGCTTTCGCCCATCGGGGGGCGGCTGGCCGACCGCTTTCCGGCCGAGCGGGTGGCCACCGTGGGCATGGTGCTGTGCGCCGTGGGCCTTGGCGTGGCCGCGTTCATCGGACAGGACACCTCCACCGCGCTGACGGTGACGGTGCTGGTGCTGCTGGGCGTGGGCTACGGCCTGTTCGCCTCGCCCAACGCCAGCGCCATCGTGGGCAGCGTGGAGCCGCGCCAGTTGGGCGTGGCGTCCGGCATGACCAGCACCATGCGCACCCTGGGCATGATGGCGTCCATGATCGTGGTGACCATCGTGTTTTCCGTGTTCATGGGCGGGCAGCCGGTGTCGGCGGCCACCCTGCCGGGCTTCCTGTCCGCCATGCGCACGGCGCTGTGGACCTTCTGCGCGCTGTGCGCGGCGGGGGTGCTGCTGTCATTGGGACGGGTCTGGAGCAAGGGGCAGGAACAGGTGATGCTCACCGGCACCCCGTGTGACGGCACCCCCGCCGGAACCGACGCCGACCGCTGACGTCCGCCGCGCGGAAGGCGCGGCATGCGGAACGGGCGGAACATGCAGAACGGGCGGAACGGGCGGGGGCTTCCCCTCGCGGCCGTTCCGCTGTATTGCCTGCGGGCCGCGCACCTGTATCCCGCGCACTGGACGAACCCGCCGCACGGGCTTACCCATACCCGGATGCAACCAGCCACGGCCCGGCCATCCGGCCCAACCCTTGCCCCCCATAGCCCATGATCGACATACTGAACCTGACCTGCGACGAACTGGAAGCGTGGATGACCGGCGAACTCGGCGAGCCGCGCTTCCGCGCCCGTCAGGTGTGGCAGTGGCTGTGGCAGAAGAACGCCCGGTCCTTCGACGCCATGACCAACGTATCCAAGGCCACCCGCGCCCGGCTGGCCGAGGTGGCCCGCATCGCCTGGCCGGAAGTCCGCACCGTGAAGACCAGCGCCGACGGCACGGTGAAGTTCCTGCTGGCCCTGGCCGACGGCGCGCTGGTGGAGACGGTGCTGATTCCCAGCGAATCGCGCGAGGGCAAGGTGCGCATGACCCAGTGCCTGTCCTGCCAGGTGGGCTGCGCCATGGGCTGCACCTTCTGCAGCACGGGCAGCATGGGCTTCGAGCGCAACATGACCATGGCCGAGATTCTCGGGCAGGTGCTGGTGGCGCGCGAATACCTGGGCGACGACCGGCCGGGCCACCCCATCGTGCGCAACCTGGTGTTCATGGGCATGGGCGAACCGCTGCTGAACCTCACCGAGGTCATGCGCTCCCTGCGCACCCTCAACGACGAATTCGGGCTGTGCTTCTCGCCCCGGCGCATCACCGTGTCCACCTGCGGCATCGAGAAGGGCCTGCGTGAGCTTGGCGAAAGCGGCCTGGCCTTCCTGGCCGTGTCGCTGCACGCGCCCAACCAGGAACTGCGCGGCCGCATCATGCCCCGCGCGGCGCGCTGGAGCCTCGACGACCTCATCGCCGCGCTGGAATCGTACCCGCTGAAAACGCGCGAGCGCATCACCTTCGAATACCTGCTGCTGGGCGGGGTGAACGATTCCATCGAGCACGCCCGCGAACTGGTGCGCCTTGTCTCGCGCACCAAGGCCAAGCTGAACCTCATCGTGTACAACCCGGCCGAGGGGCTGCCCTACGAGGCCCCCAGCGAAGCGCGCATCCTGGCCTTCGAGCAGTACCTGTGGTCCAAGAACGTCACGGCCATCATCCGCAAGAGCAAGGGGCAGGACATCAAGGCCGCCTGCGGCCAGTTGAAGGCCTCCGAACTGGCGGAACTGGCCGAAGGGACCGAAGGAGCGGCCGGGGACGAGTGACGCCCGGCCCGGCGCGGCGCGGCGCGGAAAGGCAGGCCGGGCCGGAAGACAGGCAAAAAATCAGGGAGCCGGGCGAGGTCAGCGCGCCACGTCGCCCCCGGCGCGCTCCTCCACCGTTTCCAGCAGGCGGGCCAGCAGGCCGCGTTGGCGGTCGTCCTGCCGCACGAAGCCGCCGCCCACGAGCAGGCTGTCCCCTTCGCGCCGCACCGATTCCACGCGCAGGGCGAACAGGGTCCAGCCCCGGCCGTCGGCCATGGGCATGGCCAATTCGCACAGGGCGGCATCCGCTCCCTCCAGCCACTGGCGCAGGGCATCGCCCTGGCCGGAAAGCTGGACGCCGTACGGCGACAGCCGGTGCACCCGCACCGGCGCGGGCGTCACCTGTCTGCCCAGCGGGCGCAGGTGGGCCGGGTGCGACACCGCCACGCCCGCGTCGGGATGCTGGGCCTCGCACACGCAGGGGGCCATCATCTCCGCGCCGGGCGGCAACCCCCGGCTGAACCGGGCCTCGCCGGCGTCGTTCCACGCCTCCACGGCCAGCGGCGCGGAAAGCGCCCCCGGTCCGGTGCGGCCGCAGCGGCGGCAGCCCACCAGATGCAGCACCCCGTCGTGCAGCAGCCAGACATCGCGGCTGCCGCAGGTGCAGCAGCGGGCCTTGGGCATGCCGTCGGGGCCTGCCGGGTTACCGGCGCGGGCGGCGGGTCCGTCGCGCCGCCGGTCGTCCTGGCGGCGATCACCTGTCCGTCGCTCCGCTGCGTCATCCACCGTTGCGGCGGGCATCCCCCCCGTCGTCCGTTCCGTGCCCATGCAGACCTCCACCTGCCGGTGTTCCGGCGGCGCGCACACCCCCTCGCGCCGTTACCGCCCGCATCCGCACCCTGTTTCCGCACCATCCCCCACGCGGCATGCCCGGCATGTCCGGCTGTCTTACAGGGACGCGCGGAACACCCGTTCCACCCGTTCCGCCGCCAGTTGCAGCGGACGTGGATATTCCCTGGCCAGCCGCACCAGACGCGGCACATCGCCCTCGGTGACGCCCCAGTGGGACAGCCCGGAGGGCGCGCCCCAGTGCCGGAACAGCGCGCCCAGCAGCAGCGCGCAACGTTCCGGCGCGTCCCGGTCGCCGGCGGGCGGGGACGACGGGTTGCCGTCCTCGCCGGGTTCGGCCAGGGCCTCGGCCACCGTGGTTTCCAGCGCCGCCGCCAGCCTGCGCATGGCCGGGGCCTTGTCCACCGCCACCTCTTCCATCCAGCGCGGGTAGATCACGGCCAGGGCCAGACCGTGCGGCACGTGCGGATGCAGGCCGCTGACGGCGTGCTCCAGCGCGTGCGCTTCCCACGACCCGGCCCCCAGGCCAACCCCGGTCAGGCCGGACAGGCCCACGCCCGACGCCCAGGCCAGCGCCCCGCGCGCCACGGTGTCGTGCGCGTCGGCGCGCAGGCGCGTGGCGGCGCGTACGATGGTGCGCAGCAAGGCCTCGTTCTGGGCCAGCACCGCCTCTTCCGCGAAAAAGGGAAATTCCGCGCGCTTCCGCCCGGCGACAGGCGCCGCGGGCGTGCCCGTCACCGAGAATTCCAGCACGTGGCTCATGGCGTCGGCCGCGCCGTTCACGGTCAGGTGCCAGGGCAGCCCCTGCTGGAAGGTCACGTCCACGAAGGTGGCCACCGGCGGCGGGCAGCGCATGCCCCACTTGTGGCCCGATGCGCCACGGGTGATCACCGCGTTGCCGTTCATTTCCGAACCGGTGCCCGACAGGATGGACACCGCGAACACCGGCAGCGAGCGGGTGACCGGCTTGCGCTCCGCAAAGGGGCTCCACGGGTCGCGCCCCTCGGCCAGCAGGGGCGCCAGGGCGGCGGCGGCCTTGGTGGCGTCGATGACGCTGCCGCCGCCGATGGCGATCAAACCCGTGCCGCCAGCGACTGCGGCCCCGCCGCCTTGCGGACCGGTTGCGCCTTCCGGGACGGCGCCCGCCGCCGCGGCGATGCGCAGCACGGTGCCCAGGTCCGGGTTGGCGGCAACGCCCCACACTTCGCTGCGCCGCACGCCCGCCGCGTCCAGGGACGCCCCAGAACACCGGGGCCGAAACGGACCTCCACCGGATTGTGATAGACGAAATCCTTCATGGCTGTTCCTTGTGGCGCCGTGGCGCCGGTCCGCCGCCTGCCGCCGCACCCTTCGCTACGCGCGGCGGAAGGGCCGCCTGCGGGGCTGCCGGGCAACAGGTGACGTACCGTGTGCATAGCGCATGAATTTGTCGGAATGGCGTCGGGCGTGAAGCACCGTGGTTTTCCGCGCCCGGCGGGCATGGTTGGCGAAACGTTTCCGGGGGACGCTTCCGCGTCGCGCGGGGTCAGGCCGAAATCGGGCCGAAACTGGGCCAAAACTGGGCCATCCCGGCCTTGGTGTTGGGATACCCCGGACGGAAGACGCGGTCGAGCCCTTCATGGGACAGCCGCCCCCCCGCGCAGGTGCAGGCGCTTGACGGTAAGTTTCCCGTTTGCGGAACTGCGGGGACCCGGCTACCATAGGCTCGGCCTTTCCCGACTGATCTGACCGGCCCGGACTACTCCGGCCGGCCCCGCGTGAAGGGTCCGGCGGAGCCGTGCACGCCCGGAACAGCCCTTGCCGAGCCGCTCCGGGCATGTTCGAAAAAATCAAGAAAAACTTTAACTCGCGCCATTCGTTATATCTTCATGTCGAACCGTGCTTCCCTTCCCGCGTCCCCCCTGACGGACGTTCCGCCGGGGTCCGCATGTCCCGGCGGCCCCCCCGACGGTCCGCCGGACCCGCGCCTGCACCTGCTGCTGGCCGGGTGCTACGGCGTGCTGGTATGGCGCCTGCCCCTCCTGGGGCTGGCCGTGGTGGCGGCCGGGCTGGCCGGGCTGTTCGCCATGCCGCCGCTGCGCCACAGGCTGCGGCCGGGCATGCTGCGCGGCCATGCGTGGTTCGTGCTGGTGTGGGTGGCGCTGCGCTTCGCGCTGGCCTGTCTGGGACCGATGGGAGACACTTTCGCCGTGGATGGCGGGGCAGGCGGCGTCTTCGGCGTCCTGCGGTTTGCATGGCCCGACGGCCCGCTGCTGGCGCATGCCGCGCGCGAATCCGCGCTGCTGGGGCTGCGCCTGGCCCTGCTCATCGGCATCGGCCTGGCCCTGGCG
>JALHHV010000138.1:0-1120 GCA_022837365.1 Desulfovibrio sp.
GCCAGATACCCCGCCAGCGCGACGGAGCAGAACTTGGACCGTTCGCTGTCCCCGCGCGAGGTGACCACCAGCGGCGCGGAACTGCCCGCCATGGTGCTGGCCATGTCCGCGTGGGCCAGGGTGGTCAGCGACTTGTACAGGATGTTGCCGCTCTCGATGTCCGGCGCAACGAGGATGTCGGCGCACCCGGCCACGGGGTGGTCCACGCCCTTGCGGGCGGCGGCGTCGGGCGAGATGGCGATGTCCAGCGCCATGGGGCCTGCCACGTCCGCCGCGCCGAATTCGCCCTGCTCGGCCATGCGGGCCACGATCTGGGCGTCCAGGGTGGCGGGCATGGCGGGCAGGATGACCTTTTCCGTGGCCGCCAGCATGGCCACGCGGGGCCGGGCGATGCCCAGCGCGCGGGCCACGGCCACGGCGTTGTGCACGATTTCCAGCTTGCGTTGCAGATTGGGGCGGATGTTCACGGCGGCGTCGGTCATCATGGCCAGGCGCGTGCCGCCGCCCCGCACGGGCAGTTCGAACACGGCCACGTGGCTCAGCACGCCCTTGGGCGGCAGGCCCGTGGCGCGGTTGAGCACCCGGCGCAGCAGCACGTCGGTGTTCACCAGGCCCTTCATGAGCACCTCGGCCTCGCCGCCGCGCACCAGATCCACGGCGCGCTGCACGGCCTCGCGCGGGTCGGGGGCGTGCACGGCGGCGAGGCCGGAAATGTCACGCGACAGGTCCGCCGCGATGCGCGCGGCCTGCTCCATATCGCCCACCAGCAGGGGCTGGGCGATGCCCCGGTCCATGGCGTCCAGCAGCGCGCCCAGGGCGTGCGCCTCGGCACAGGCGGCCAGCACGATGCGCGGACGCGCCCCGCAGGCGGCCACGCGCGCCACCAGATCGTCAAGGCTGCGCGGTCCCTGCACGCCTGTGTGCGGGCTCTGACAGATGTTCGCTTCAGTGGTCAAACCGGCATGCTCCGCTGGAGATGGACGTCATGAATGGGGAAACGTGTACGCTGGAATCACTTCGTGCAGGGGCGGCAAGTTTGCCTGAGCGCAAGGAAGACGTCGTTTCCGCGATGGGAGCGTACTTTTTGGTACGTGACCGGAGCGAAAACGGCGGCTGACGC
>JALHHV010000138.1:1139-6213 GCA_022837365.1 Desulfovibrio sp.
TTTGCCCCGTGGGCAAGGAAAAACGCTGCCGCGCGAAGAAACGTACACGTTGGACATCACTTCATGCAGGGGTGGTAAGTTTGCCTGAGCGCAAGGAAGACGGCGTTTCCGCGATGGGAGCGTACTCTTTGGTACGTGACCGGAGCGAAAACGGCGGCTGACGCAGCGATCAGGAAAAATCGCCGCCCCTGCTAATCGTCGTCGCCGCGCTTCATGGCGACAACGCCCGTCCTCGCCAGACTACGGATGCCGAACGGGCGCAGCATGCGGATGAAGCCGTCCACCTTCTGGGTGTCGCCGGTCATTTCCACGGTCATGGTTTCCTGGCCCATGCCGATGACGCTGGCGCGGAACACCTCGCACACCTGCATGATCTGGGTGGTGGTCTCGCGGGTCACGTCCACCTTCACCAGCACCAGTTCGCGGGTCAGCACGAGGCGCGAGACGTCGAAGTCCTCGGTCTCGGCGCAGGAGATGGAGCGAAAGCTGATGCCCCGGCGCCGGAAGACGTCGGTGGCCTCGGCCACGGCCCCGGCCCTGTTCTTCACCAGCACGGACAATGTATGTTTCATGGCGGCACTCCCATGTGTCGATGAGGTGGAGCATAACGCGCCCGTGGCGCTTCACGCAACGGCTTGACGGAATATCCGCCATGCGTGACCGGCGGGAAGACGACTGCCCCACTTTTGTCCCCCTCTGTTCCGTTCTATTCCGTTCCGTGCCTCCGGCGGCGGATCGCGTTGCTCCCGTCCCGTCCTGCATGCTCCCATTGAAAATGAATTTCGTTTTTGACAAACTGCGGACCGGGGTTCTTCCACCCCCGTTCACCGGCTCCCCTCCCGCATCGCCTGCCCGCAACGCAGACCCGCGAGGCCCATCCCATGACCGACCTATACCGTCTGCTGCGCGCCAGCGGCGTCACCCCGCTCACGTTTGCCGCCATCGCGCTGCTGGCCTGCGCGTCATCTCTCCTGGCCGCCGTGCCCCCGCACTTCCTGGCGGCGGCGGTGAACGCCGTGGCCCATGCCGCACACGCGGGCGCACCCGTGGCCCTCTCGCCCATCGCCTTCATGGACAACCTGCTCGCCCGGCTGGCGGAAACCATACCGTGGCCGCGCCCGGCCGTCTTCCTGGGGCTGTTCTTCGTCGGGAGCCTGGCGTTCCACGTGATCAGGAACCTGTTCGCGGTGTACGCATCGCTCACGGCCGACCGGTTCATCCTGCACGTGCGCCGGCAGTGCTTCCGCCTGGTACTGCACGGCGATGTCCGCGACCTGGCGCGCTTCGAGGCGGGCGACATCTCCCACCGGCTGATGCACGACACGCAGCAGCTCGACCACATCGTGGGGCACCCGCTGTACACGCTGGTCTCGGACATTCTCGATCTTGCGTGGGTCACCGTCATCCTGCTGCTGATGGACTGGCGGCTGCCCGCCATCCTCGCCGCCCCCATTCCGCTGCTGTACCTGCTCAGCCGCAGGACGGCCCTGCTGCAGAAACGGTACGCCACGGCGATCCAGGAAAACGAGGCCCGGTGCGCCGGGTTCATCCAGCAGGCCGTGACCGGGCTGGACACCATCAAGGCCTGCCAGGGAGAACAGCGCGAGATATCAGCCTTCGCGGAACTCATCGACGGAAACTTCCGCACGCGCAAACGCGCTTCCGTCAGCCTCGGGCTGTTCTTCCCGCAGGAGGGAGCCCTGCGCGCGCTGGGAACTGCCGCCGCCATAGCGTTCGCCGTCCACCTGTCCGCACAGGATGGCGCATACCTGGGGGCCATCCCCGTGATCCTGCTGTACGTCAACAAATTCTACGCGCCGCTCGGCAACTGGGCGCGGTATTACCAGACCATCCAGCGGGGCGCGGCCTCGTGGCGCAGGCTGCGCGACATTCTGGCCCTCGCCGGAGAACAGGCTGTGGTCCGGCCTCCGGCCGCTCCCGAGGCCGTCTTTCCGTTCAGGGTCGCGGGGGGTGTCACACTGGAATCCGGGCAGCATGTCCCGCTGGCCATCGCACTGGAACGGCCCGGCCTCGTCCTGCTGCGGGGCAGGAGCGGCGTGGGAAAGACCCGGCTGGTCAAGGCCCTGCTGGGGCTGGGGCTCCCCTTCGAAGGACAGGTGCGCGCGGGCGGGCTGACCGTGGCCGACTGCTTCGCCGAACTCCGGAATCATGTGGCCCTGGCCGCGCAGGACGGCCACTTCGTACCCGGCACGCTGGCGGAAAACATCTGTTACCCATCGTCCCGCACCGACCCCTGCCGATGCGCCCGGATACTGCGGGAACTGGGGCTGGACCACGGGCCGGACCACCCCGTGGCGGAATACGGAAAAAACCTTTCCCTTGGCGAACAGCGCCGCGTCATGCTCGGCAGGGCGCTGCACGCGGACAAACCTGTCCTGCTGCTGGACGAGATAGACGCCAACGTGGACGGCCCCACCAAGGCGCGCATCCACGAGGTGCTGCGGCGGGAAGCGACGCGGCGCATCGTCCTGATGGTCAGCCATTCCGGCAGTGCGCTGCTGGCGGAAGCGGCGTCCGCCACGGTGACCGTGCTGCGCGCGGCGGGAGCCCGTTCCGAACCATAGTGCGGCAGCGCGACGAACACCCGTCCCGCACCCCCTCCGTTGCATCGCGGTGCGGCCGGACCTATGTATGGGGCGGACGGCGGCGCACCCGCGCGCCGCGCCAACACTGCGCCGACCCCATGCCGTGCCCGCACCTGGACATACCGGCCACACCGCCTTGCCCGCAACAGGAACCGCCATGACCTACCGCCCCGAACCCGACGAGGAATTCAGTCCGCGCGCGGAACACGCCCGCATCCCCCATGCCCGCAGGCGCACCTCTCTGCGCACGCTGTTGCTGGGGCTGGCCGCCCTGTGCGTGGCGGTGTACTCGGTGCACGTCATGCTGCCGGAGGGCCTCTCATCCCGCAATGACGCGCAGGGCGCGGCGCAGGCCGCCCCGGCAGCCACCGGCTGGCGCGACGTGACGCCCGGGGAAGCCTACGCCATCATCCAGCAGCGCCAAAACGACGAAACGTTCATGGTGCTGGACGTGCGCACCCCGGCGGAATACGCCGAAGGGCACTTGCAGGGCGCGCGGAACATCGACTTCACCTCGCCGGAATTCCGCGACCGGGTGCGCTCGCTGAACCGCAACCGCACCTACCTGGTGTACTGCCGCTCGGGCAACCGCAGCGGCAAGGCGCTGGAAGTGTTCCGCGACCTCGGCTTCACCTCCGTCCTGCACATGAACGGCGGCACGCTGGCCTGGAACGCGGCCAATCTGCCGCTGGAGAAGTAGGCCGCCCCTCCCCCCTTCCTTCCCGCCCCGGCATGAAATGAACGGCGGTTCCCCTTGCGGGGACCGCCGTTCGTGCATCGTTTCCCAACGGAAACCTTTCGGAAATCAGCAGCCTTCTCCGGTTCCCCGGCACCCGCCCCCGGCGCACGAGGTCTTGCCCACGCCGCCCTTGCGGCCGCGCAGAGCGGCGGTGTTGCCGTTGCCGAAAACCACGTCCAGGGCGTCGTCGATAAAGCCGGACGCCTCGACGGGCTGCACCCCGGCGGCCACCAGAATGGACTCCGGATGCGCACCGAAGGCGGCGCACAGCAAGGCCCGGCAGTCGTGCAGGGTGTGGGCCACCTGCTTCCAGCGTTCGGGACCGCAGCCGGGTTTGGGCGCAAGGCGCTCCTCGACAAGGTAGAAGCCGCTGGCCCCCTGCCCCCAGATCTGGAACCGGGCGGCCTCGCCCAGGTGCTGGTTGACCAGCATGCCCTCGCGGGTGGCCACGGCCACGTAGGGACGCTCGGCCTCGTCGGTCCTGCTGGCGGCGCAGGCGCGCAGGGTTTCGGCCATCTCGGCGGACTTGTCCTCGTGCAGCAGGCCCACGGCGTCGGCGCGGCAGCGCTTGCAGTGGGTCATCTGGGAAATGTGCTCCCCCGCGCCCTTGCGCGCCGCGTTGACGGCGGCCGCGTCCGGCTCGGGCAGGTGGGCCAGCGGGGTGTCCGCCGTGGGCTTCAGCGGGATGATGTTCTGGATGGTGGCCCCCAGTTCGCCCACCACGCGCGCCACCTCTTCCGCGTGATGGTCGTTCACGCCGGGCACGAGGATGGTGTTCACCTTCACCACCATGCCGCGCTCCACAAGACCACGCACCGATTCCAACTGGCGCGCAAGCAGCAGTTCCGCCGCCGCGCGGCCGCGCCAGACCACCTTGTCGTCGCGCACCCAAGAATACAGCTTTTCGCCGATGGCCGGGTCCACGGCGTTGATGGTGACGGTGACGTGGGTGACGCCCAGTTCCTTCAGCCGGTCGAGGTGCGGCGGCAGGCCCAGCCCGTTGGACGAGAGACAGAACAGCAGTTCGGGGTGCCTTTCGTGCACCAGGCGCAGTGTTTCCAGCGTTTCCGCAGGGTTGGCCATGGGATCGCCGGGACCGGCGATGCCGATGACGGTAATGCGCGGGTCGGCCTCCAGCACCTTGTCCACGTAGTCCAGCGCCTGACGCGGCGAGAGCACCGCGCTGGTCACGCCAGGGCGCGATTCGTTGACGCAGTCGTACTTGCGGTTGCAGTACCCGCACTGGATGTTGCACCGGGGGGCCACGGGAACATGAACGCGACCGCAGGACGAGGCGCTGTTGCGATCAAAGCACGGATGGCCGGGGGGAGTGGTGCGCAGCGGCTTCATGGCGGTCTCCTTCGTTTTAAAACGTATCCCCGAATGAGGGATTTCGTTCGTCGGCCAGGAAAACGAGCCTGGCATGAGGGAGTATACTCTTGCGCTATTCGACCGATATGGCAGGCGAAGTTTGACGCCGCCCACGGGCGAAAGACCCATTCGGGGCCTAGAGATAGCAGTAGCCCACGGGGCTATCCCGCTGGGTCTTCTCGATGACGGCGTTGACGATGCGGTCCATAAGGGCCTGGGCACCGGCATAGCCCACATGCAGCAGGCGGTGGCCGCCGAAGCGGTCGTGGATGGGAAAGCCCGCGCGCACGAGGGGGATGTTCCACTGCCGGGCGTAGCGGTAGCCCTTGCTGTTGCCCACCAGCAGGTCGGGCGACAG
>JALHHV010000139.1:0-7116 GCA_022837365.1 Desulfovibrio sp.
CCTTTCAAGGACGCTGCGGCGGATGTAGAATGGGCGGCGGGAAACATGAAAACAGTCACGATTTTTCAGGACGGCCAACAGTCACGAAGATTTTATTTTGCATGACTCTCGGCAGGTGTTATCTTGTACGTATGAATTCCCCTGCGGCGAGCCGTTCGCCAGGGCAGTTGCATATCCAACACAGCCATGAAAGGAGAACCATCATGAAAGTCAGCGCCCGCAACCTGATTCCCGGCAAGGTCAAGGAAATCACCGTCGGTGCCGTCAACTCGGAAGTGATCATCGAAGTGGCTCCCGGCATCGAGATGGTGTCCATCATCACCAAGCGCTCGGTGGAAGACATGGGCCTCAAGAAGGGCTCGGACGTGAAGGCCATGGTCAAGGCCTCCAACGTTATGCTCGTGATCGATTAATCCACCCGGCGGGCGCGGGCGGCGGCATTGCCCGCCGGTCAGCGCCACCCGCACCGTAGCGGCGCATCAGCCGCCACGGCGCCGCATGACGACGAAGCCCCCGCTCCGGAAGGAACGGGGGCTTTTTTGCATGCGTGGGGAGAGGGGGCACGGCCTCGGTCCAGACATGGCCGGGGGCGTCGCCATGGCGCACCCCCATGGCGCGCGGCGGGGGGGCAAAGGGGTGAGGTCTCTTTATCGCCGGGGGGGCTGCGAGCTTTTCCAGGCGTGGTACTCGGCAAGGCCGATGCCGTATCTCGCGATGGTTTCCTCGCGCAGCCGGGCCAGATTTTCCCGGACAAACCGAACGAAGTCGGCGACATCGTTTTCGGGAATGTCGCGTCCGGCCAGGGCCAGGATCGTTGCCTCGTCGGCGGAGGTTTTCCGTTGGACCACATCCCTTGTGGCCCTGGTCAACGCGTCGCGGTAGGCGAGCCGTTTGCGGTTCGTCACGCGCAGTTCCTGGCGGCGGGCCACGTAGTGGGCGCAGGATCGCTCGTAGGTCCAGACGAAGACGTCGCGCAGCAGGTCGATGGCGGTCAGTTCGTACACGCCGAGCACACCCCGGATGTAGAGCCGTTCCGGCACGTCTAGAAAGGAAAGCGGCGCGATGCCCGCCTTCATGAGCGGGATATTCGCGGCCAGTCGCGAGGTGCGCTTGTTCACGTCGGTAAACGGTTGCAGATAGGGCAAGTGGACCAGCAGGAAGAAGGACTGCTCGATGGGGTCGTCGATGGCCCTGGCCTTTTCCACGATCTGCCGGAAGACCTCTTCGATAACCTGGGGAAAGGAGGGGGGGACATACACGCTCTGCCCGATCCGGACCAGCTTTCGCCGCAGCCTGCCTTCGTCCGCCGGGTCGGGCATGAGGTCGCGCGAGAGGGTGGCGTGCAGGTTCAGCAGGGTGTGGCGGTCAATGGCGAGGCGCGTCCGGTTTTCGATCAGGAACCGGATTGCGTCGCGGTGGTTGAGGATCATCGTGGCCTCGACCGCATCCTTGCCCTCTGCCATTTCGTCGAGTTCCAGAAGCCGTTGCGTGTCGAGGAGGGAGTAGGTGTTCCCTTCAAGGCGCGAAGAAGCCCATGAGAGATCGATCAGCAGCCGCTGGTGGATGTCGGCGAGCACGGTGTTGCCGAAAGTCTCCCCCGACTCGTCGGGTATCGTCCCGATGGCGTTCAGGTGCTTGCGGATTGCTTCCGGCAGGTACGGCGTTTCGTTGGGAACGTAGGCATCAAGAAAGTCCCGCCGGTACCCGACGGGTGTCCGCTGTTCGCCTGGCAGCCGAAGATGCGCAAGAATGGCGTGCGCGGCGTCGGAGAGGGGAACGACGTCGTCGATCGTGGCGGTCCGGAACTGGTCCGGTGACGCGGAAGACACTTCTGGTACGGGGGCCGAGTAGGCGTACCGCCTGGGTTCACCCGTGCGCATGACAAGCCCCTGGGCAACCAGGTCGCCAAGCCGGCGCTGGACGGTCTTTTCCGTGACCCTGCCGCGCAGCCGTTCCGCGATGTCCGCGAAGCGGACCTCACCTTGGGTGGCCCTGAGGAACCGGAGTATTTCGTTGCGTGCCTGTTCCCCTTTGCTGGCCATGTCCTTCACCTGCCGGGTCGGTTTTTGGGGCGGAGCGTGGTTATGCCTTCATATCCGGGCTGTAGTGGGCGAAAGGGCTTTCGGGCTCGGGGGAAATGTCCTTCAGATGTCTCTCGCCTGTCCGACAAATGTCCTTAATTTGTCCGTCTGTCAACAGGTGGTGTACGGAAAGGCCGCGTATCGGTTTTACCCAGGCCGGCAAAACGCGAAAAAGGGCTGGAACTTTCGTTCCAACCCTTTGTTTTTTACGTGGTGCCGAGGGAGAGAATTGAACTCCCGACACGGGGATTTTCAGTCCCCTGCTCTACCAACTGAGCTACCTCGGCGTCGCGGAGAACCTGAATAGGCGGGGGTGATTTTTCCGCCGGGCGGGAGCGGGGGACGTAAAATCCCCTGTTCCGGCGGCACGGGCAGGCGCGAAGGCCTACAGCAGCATGCGCTTGGCCTGGCGCATGGCGTTGCGGCAGTCGCACGCGAAACGGAAGGCCGCCCGGTGCCTGGGGGTCGCGTCGCGCGGCAGCACGCCCGTCTCGGCCCATTTGAACAGGTCGTCCATGGGCGCGGCCACGCTGAACCAGAAGCCCTGCTCCATGGGCACGGGGCTGTGCGCGTAGTGGCCGAACAGGATGCGGTCGTCCACGATGACGCACGGTGCGCAGGGCAGGGCGTGGGTTTCATACACCTCCACAAGCCCTTCGTGGCGGGCGGCCAGCCGCACGATGAAGTCGCGCGAGGCGGCGAACTCGTGCTCCATCTGCGCCGCCGTCAGGTCCGGGCGCAGGGCGTGCAGGAATTCGTCCACCCAGCCCCGGCGCGAGGCGAGCGGCACGGTGATCACCTGCAACCGCCGGAAGGCGGGCTGGGCCAGGGCGGCGTGCAGCGCCTCGGCCAGGGCGGGCATGCGCCCGAATTCCGCGTACAAGGCCATGTGCAGCACGATGCGCTGGCGGGCCTCCGCCAGCACCTGCGGCAGGCTTGCGGTATGCAGGCCGACGTACATCCGGCGTCACTCCTCGTAGATCATCCGGCGGGTCATGCCGCCGTCCACCAGCCAGTTCTGCCCGGTGACGAACCCGGCGTCGTCCCCGGCCAGAAAGGCCACCAGCGCGGCCACGTCGCGCGCCACGCCCACGCGGCCCACGGGGTGCTGGGCGCGGTCGGTATCCGAATGCACCGGCGTTTCGCGTTGCGCCGCCTTGCGCAGGTGGCGCACCTCTATCCAGCCCGGCGAGATGCAGTTCACCCGCACCTCGGGGCCAAGGCTCACGGCCAGGGCGTGCGTCAGGGACACAAGCCCTCCCTTGGACGCGGCGTAGGCTTCGGTATGCGGCTCGGACTGCACGGCGCGGGTGGAGGCGATGTTCACCACCGTCCCGCGCGCGGCCCGCAGGTGGGGCGCGGCGGCGCGCACCATGCGCATGGGGCCGGTCAGGTTCACGTCCAGCACGCGCTGCCAGCGGTCCATGTCCATGGTGTCCACCTGCCCGGAATGGGGATTGGCGATGCCCGCGTTGTTCACCAGCAGGTGCAGCCCGCCGAAACGGGCGACCGTGGCGGCCACGCAACGGTCCGCGTCGGACTGATCGGCCACGCTGCCGTGCAGGGACAGCAGGGGATGGGGGGAGGGGGAGGCGCGCCCTGCGTGAAAGGGCGCGTCGTGGTCGGCGAGCAGTTCGGGGGCCAGTTCGGCGACCAGTTCCGCCAGCGCTTCGGCGTCGGCGTCCATGGCGGCCACGCGCATGCCGCAGGCCAGCAGGTGTTCCACGATGCCCCGGCCGATGCCCTGCGCGCCACCGGTGACCAGGGCCACGCGGCCCGCCAGGGGATGGGCGCGGGCGGGGGAATCGGTTTCCGGGAGACGGGCGGGGTGTTCCATGGGATTCCTGCGGCGGCGGGCAGGCGCGGTCCATGGGGACAAGGGGGCCGGACGACCGGATTCGGTCAGCCGGAACAGGCAGGCCGCGACGCGCCACCGCGCCGGATGATTCTAGTCCGTCCGTGCCACCGTGGCAACCGTGCGGGCCGTCACCACCAGTGCCTGGGGTAGCGCCGCCCGCGCGGGATGTTGTTCACCAGCAGGGCCACCACCAGCAGGGCGGCGGCCCCGGCGGCCACGGGAACCACGGCGTACTTGTACCCCAGCGCCTGGATCTGCGGGCTGCCGGTGACGGCGATGAGCGCCGTGGCCCCGCCCGGCGGGTGCAGGGTGTCGGTGAGGTGCATCAGCGCGATGGCGGCGGCCACGGCCACGGCCGGGGACAGCCAGGCGGTGGACATGGCCTCCGCCCCCGGCACCCCGGCCACGCCCATGTTGCGCGCCACGAACACCCCCACCAGCGCGGACAGCACGTGCCCGCCCAGCAGGTTGCGCGGTTGCGAAAAGGGCGCGCCCGGCGCGCCGTAGGCCAGCACGGCCGAGGCCCCGAACGAGCCGATGAGCACGAAGCCGTCGCCCGGCGAGGCCACCCGGTCGCACAGCCACGCCACCACGCCGATGCCGCACAGCGCGCCGATGAACGACCACAGGGTTTCGGAAACGTCGGGTTTCGGCAGCAGGCCCAGCATGCCGGGACGGCAGCCGTCGCGGCCGCAGCCGCACATCTTGCGGAAGTAGTCCATGGTATCGTCGCGGGGCAGAAGGGTGTGGTGATGGGATGGGGAAACGGGACTGCCAGAACGGGAACCGGACGGAACGCCGCGACCGGCAGGAGTGCAGGCTACCCGAGGCCCGCCGCACCCGCCGTGACCGGGGTCACATCCGCGGGGAAGATGCCGGGCGGTGCTGCATCATCAACCTGCGATAACCTGCGGCAATGGCGAACTTTTCCTCGCCCCGTCGCGGGAGCCATGTTTTCCACAGTTTCCATCAACATGTGAATTATCATGTATCATGCCGGCATTGAACATCATAAAAAAATATTCTTGCCAACCCATGGTGCGCGGGCTATGGCCCGATTCTGCAAATCCATCGGGCGTCGCGCTCCTGTTCCGGGGGCCCGCGCGCACCGCACGCCACGAGACCAAGGAGCCCACCGCATGACCCGCAAGGACCGTACCGAAGGCATCTACAGCCGCCGCGAGGTGCTCGACGAGAGCGAGCGCAGGCAGTACTACCTCATCCAGCTGAAAGACCTGCTTTCCTACGCCTACCGCTATTCCGAGGACGTGAAGAAGCGCTTCGACCGCGCCCAGTTCAACGTGGAGAAGTTCAAGACCCTCACGGACCTCAAGCACATTCCCATCCTCAAGAAGAAGGAACTCATCTTCCTCCAGTCCATGGGGCCGCGCCTTGGCGGGCTGCTGACCAAGGACCTCGGCGAGTTGAAGCGCGTGTTCCTTTCCCCCGGCCCCATCTTCGATCCCGAAGACCGCGCCGACGACTACTGGGGCTACACCGAAGCCTTCTACTCCGTGGGCTTCCGCCCCGGCGACGTGGCCCAGATCACCTTCAACTACCACCTCGCCCCGGCGGGCCTGATGTTCGAGGAACCCCTGCGCAACCTTGGCTGCGCCGTGGTGCCCGCGGGCCCCGGCAACGCGGCCACGCAGCTCGAGATCATGTCCAAGCTGCGCGTGTCCGGCTACGTGGGCACGCCCAGCTACCTGCTGCACCTTGCCCAGAAGGCCGAGGAAAAGGGCATGAACCTGCGCAAGGACCTGTTCCTTGAAGTGGGCTTCGTCACCGGCGAAAAATTCTCCGAAAAGCTGCGCGCGCAGCTGGAGAAGAAGTTCGACCTGATCATGCGCCAGGGCTACGGCACGGCGGACGTGGGCTGCATCGGCTACGAATGCTTCCACAAGACCGGCTTGCACATCGCCAACCGCTGCTACGTGGAAATCTGCCATCCGGACACCGGCATTCCGCTGAAGGACGGCGAGGTGGGCGAAATCGTGGTCACGGCCTTCAACAAGACCTACCCGCTGATCCGCCTTGCCACCGGCGACCTGTCGTACATCGACCGTTCGCCCTGCCCCTGCGGCCGCACCAGCCCGCGCCTGGGCTCCATCGTGGGCCGCGTGGACACCACGGCGCGCATCAAGGGCATGTTCGTGTACCCGCACCAGGTGGAACAGGTCATGTCGCGCTTCGAGGAAATCAAGCGCTGGCAGATCGAGGTCACCAACCCCGGCGGCATCGACGAGATGACCCTGTTCATCGAGGCCAGCAACTTCAAGCGCGAGGACGAACTGCTCCACCAGTTCCGCGAGAAGATCAAGCTGCGCCCGGAACTGAAGATCCTCGCGCCGGGCACCCTGCCCCCGCAGATCCGTCCCATCGAGGACAAGCGGGTATGGGACTAGCCGGAACCCGGAATACCGGCGGACGCGGGGCGGGAGCCTTCCTGCCCTGCGTGCCGCTGCTCCTGCTCGTGCTTCTGTCCGTGCTGCTTGCGGGCGGCTGCGCCGTGGCGCGGCCGTCCCCAGGCTCGGGGGGCACGGGCGGCACGGGTGGCGCGGCGGGGGCGAACACGCCCCGCCTGCCCGACGGCACGCTGGTGACGGTGTCCAGGGCCGGGGAAATCCGCGCCGTGGACCCGGCCGACGCCGCGCGGCAGGCCCTGCGCCACGATTACATCCTGCTTGGCGAATCGCACACCAGCGCGTGCGACCACCGGGCGCAGGCGGCGTTCGTCACTGCCCTGCTGGCGGAGGGCGCGCGCCCGGCCGTCGGCCTGGAAATGGTGCCCCGCGACGGGCAGCCCGCGCTGGACGGTTTTTCGCGGGGGGCCACCCCGCTGGCCGACCTGCCCGCCGCCCTCGACTGGCCGAAGACCTGGGGCTACGACTTCGAGCTGTACAAGCCGGTGTTCGCCGTGGCGGACTGGGCGCGCCTGCCCGTGCACGGCCTGAACGTGCCGCAGCGCGTGGTGCGGCAGGTGAGCCGGGGCGGGCTGGAAGCCGTGCCCGAGGCCGACCGGGCCTGGCTGCCGCCGTCCATCATCGACCCCGCGCCGGAACAGCGGGCCACGCTGGCCGCCATCTTTCGCGAACACGCGGCCATGCGTGCCGGGCGCGCGGCCCAGGACAAGGGGCAGCCGGGCCAGACGAGCCCGGCCCCGCCAGCCGGTCCGGC
>JALHHV010000139.1:7151-7785 GCA_022837365.1 Desulfovibrio sp.
CCGTGCGGGTGCGCGTGGCCCACGGCGGCCCGGTGGTCATCCTGGCCGGTGGCGGGCATGTGGAATACGGCTGGGGCATCGCCCGGCGCATCCGCCTGCTGGACCCCGACGCCCGCGTGCTGCTGGTCATGCCGTGGCGCATCGCGCCGGATGTGGATGCCAAGCCTCCGGCTACCGACGACAAGCGCGCGCCCGCTGGTGTTCCTGCCAATGCTGCCCTCGCCCCCGGTGCGGAATCTGCGGACACCCCGCCCGACGCGGGGCAGGCCGACATCTTCTGGGTGTGCCGGGCCGAGCCGGAACCGCCCCGCCCCGTGCCCGGCATGCCCGCTGCGGGCGGCCCCGCGCGGCCCCGCCTGGGCCTGCTGTTGCAGCAGGAAGCGGACGGCGCGCGCGTGGAGCAGGTGGAGCCCGGCTCCGTGGCCGAGCGCGCCGGGTTCCGGCCGGGCGACCTCATCCTGCGCGTGGGCGACCGCGCGGTGGACAGCCTGCGCGTGCTGCACGAGGCGGGCGCTGCCGCCGTGGCCGCCGGGCAGGACGTGCGCTTCACCGTGCGCGGCCCCGGCGCTGCCGATGGCGAACGGGTGCTGACCGTGCCCGGCCTGAAGCGGTAGTTTTCGCGCCCGCGTCTCCG
>JALHHV010000140.1 GCA_022837365.1 Desulfovibrio sp.
GCGGGCCGGGGCGGGCCAGGCTTTCGCCAGCGCGGCGGCCAGGTCGGGCGTTTCGGACTTTTCCGGCGTCAGGGCCACCACGGAAAGCCGTTCGGGCCGCAGCCAGCGGGAGATCAGGTCTTGCAGGGTGGCGGGGGTGACGTCGTGCAGGCCGCGCAGGTAGTTGGCCTCGCCCTGCACGCCGGTGAAGAACTGGAAGTAGCCAAGCTTGGAGGCAAGGCCGGGCAGGGTTTCCTTGGCCCGGAACATGTCGTCTTCCAGGTTCAGCTTGGCGCGCTCGATGTCCTCGGCCGTGAAGCGGCTGGCGGACAGCGAGGCCAGGTCCGCCGTCAGGGCGGTCCAGAAGGCGTCCAGCTTGTCGGCGTCCAGTTCCGCCGTCAGGTACAGCATGCCCACGCGTTCGAAGCTGTAGTTGGACATCGAGATGGAATCCACCAGCTGCTTCTCGTACTTGTAGGTGCGGTACAGCAGCGAAGTGCGGTCGCCGCCCAGCAGGTGGGTCAGCACGTCGAGTTGGGGCGATTGCACGTCGCCGAAGCCGGGCGCGGGGAAGGAAATGCCCAGGTACACCTTGTTCCACGGGCCGGGCTCGATTTTGACCGTGGGCGTGGGGGGCGCGGGGGCGGCTGCGGTCGGCGCGGCGGTCTTGCCGCCGTCCGTCTTTCCGGTTTCAACCAGGGTCAGCGGCCGGGCCAGCAGTTTTTCCGCGTCGATGGGCGCGGGCGGGGTGACCGTGGCGTCGTTCTTCAGGTCGCCGAACAGGCGCTGCGCCTCGGCCAGGGCTTCGGCGGGGTTCACGTTGCCCACCACGGCCAGCAGCATGGACTGCGGCTGGTAGTGCCTGCGGATGTAGTCGCGGATGTCGTCCGCCGTGAACGATTTGATGGTCTCGCGTAGCCCGATGATGGGCGACGCATACGGCGTGCCGTTCAGGGTCAGGGCCTGCATGTGCTGGAACAGCCGGTTGTCCGGGCTGTCCTCGCCGCGTTGCAGTTCGGCCAGGATGACGTCCTTTTCCGATTCCAGCTCGGTCGGGTCCAGCGTGGGGTGGAAGGCCATGTCCTTGAGCACTTCCATGCCCAGCTTCCACTGCGCGGCGGGCATGTCGGTAAGGTACACGGTGTAGTCGAAGCTGGTGGCGGCGTTCAGGTAGCCGCCTGCGCGCTCCACGTCGCGGGCCACGGCGCCCTTGGGCCGGTTTTCCGTGCCCTTGAACACCATGTGCTCCAGCACGTGGCTTATGCCCGCCTCGCGCGGGGTTTCGTAGGTGGAACCCGCGTGCACGTACAGACGCAGCGAGGCCAGCGGAAAGCGCTCGTCCGGCTGGATGAGCACCGTCAGGCCGTTGGACAGGCGGGTCAACTGCGGGTGCGGGGCTGTCGGCGTGGCGGCCGTGGCAGCGGTCGGCATCGTCAGGGCTCCGAGGAGAAGAAACAGGGTGAGAAGGGTGCGCATTGCGAATGTCTCCGATGCGCCGCGCGGGGCGGCGTGCGCTGTGTCGTGCCGGCTGCCGGGGCGGCGGCCGGAGATGGCCGGAAAACGCACGGCGCGGCCCTTGCAGGGCGCGTCCGTGGGGCCGGGTGCGTCGGCATGCCGACGGCGCGTGCGGCGTCCGCTCCGCCGGGGCTCCGCGCGGCTCGCGAAAGGCGCGTTGACACGGGTTCCGCACGACGGGGCCGACACGTACATGTAATCGTTTCCCGGCGCAAGGCAAGGTGGCGGCGGAAGACAAACCGGCGCTTTGCTGCTAGTGACGCAGTGGGAAGCCGCGCTGGAGCTTCGCCGGACCCGCCGCGCGCATAATCATGTTTCCGTCACGCCCGCCGGCGTACACAGCAAAAGGCCATGCAACGACTTCTCAAGCAATACCGCAACGACGTGCGCGACGCGCTGGCCGAGGCCGACGTGCACCTGCTGGAACTGGAAGTGGCGGGCGACCGTGCCGACCCGGAACTGCTGGGCCGCCTGTCGCGCCTGGTGCACGGGCTGCGCGGCTCCGCCGGGCTGCTGGGGCTGGAGGGCGCCTGCCGCATGGCCCGCCTGCTGGAGGCCGCCTGCGAACTGGCGCGCGACGGTTCGCTGCGCCTTTCGGCGGAGGCCGTTTCCACCCTGGAAGGTTGCATGCGGGCGCTGGCCGGGCTTTCCGGCGTGGTGGAGCCGGGCGAGCCCGGTGATGCCATGGCCGGGGCCACTGCCGCCGGTGATGGAACGGACGCCGCCGGGCAGTATCCGGCGGTGTGCGTTTCCGGCGACCCGGACGCGCTGGACCGCGAGGATACCCCCGCGGGCCGGGCGTTGCGGCGTTTGATTGCCCTGCTGGACGAGGCGTTGCCGGAGAGCCTGCGCGCCCCCGCGCGCGAGGCGTTGCCGGTCAGCGACCCCGACGGGTACTGCCTGTTCCATCTGCACGGCATCGACGTGCTGCGCGCCCTGCGCGACGGGCTGTTCCTGTACGTGGTGGAGTTCGGCGGGTCGGACGACCTGCTGCGCAGGGACCTGAGCCCGCTGGGGCTGCTGGCCTTCCTGCGCAAGAGCGGCCTGGTGCTGGATGCGCGCTTCGTGCCCGGGCCGGACGGCGTGGAGCCGAGGGGGCCGGGCTGCGGACTGCGGGTGCTGTATGCGTCCATCCTTGAGCCCGACCTGGTGAACACGGTATTTCAGGTGGAATCGGCCAGGGTGCATCCCATCGACGTGGACGGGCTGCGGCGCGGCGAGGCGGGTTGGCAGCGCCCCGCGGCGCGCCCGGCCTCCGCGCTGGCGGTGGCCCCGCGCGATGCCCCCGATGCGGACAGCATTGACGATCTGGTACGTCAGTACGACACGGCCATGCGGAAAATGCGGGAGGAGACCATGAGCAACGGTACCGACGACGAGAGCAGGTTTTCCGGCACGGTGGTGGACCCCGACGCGGAGGAACGCCGCCTGGCGGAACTGGAGGCGGAACTTGCCGCGGGCATGGACGCTCTGGCCATGGATGGCGATTCCGGGCTGGATGTGATCGCCCCCGGCGATCGCTTGGCGGACGAGCCGGGCATGGCCGCTGCCGCTCCGGCGGGCGTCATCGGCGCGACGGATGCAATCGGAGACGACGCCGACCCCGATGCCGACCTGTTCGCCGACAGCGGCGAAGCCCCCGATCTTTCGTACCTGGACGCCGTGCTGGCCGAGCGGCCGGGCACCGGCGTGGCCCTGGATCTTTCCGGCGGGGCCGCCAGCCGCACCGTGGCCGGGTTCACCGTGCGCGCGGTCGATGGCGAGGGCGGCAAGGGCGGCAAGGGCGTGCTGGTGCTGTCCGGAGAGGTGACCATCGAGCGCGGGGCGGACCTGCGCGAGGCATTGCTGGATGTGCTGGACCATTTCGAGGCGGTGCGCATCGACATGACCGGCGTCACGGCGGCGGACCTGACCCTGGTGCAGCTGCTGCAATCGGCTGCCGTCACCGCGCGGGCTCGCGGGGTGGACCTGGCGGCCACCGGGCCGGTGGCCGAGGCCGTGGCCGAGGCGGCCCGCCGCACGGGGCTGGATGTCCCGGGCATTCGCCGCGTGGGGCTGGAAAGGCTGTTGCTGGCCGAGGGCGCATAGCTTCGGCAGCAATGCCGCGATGCATCACGCGAGACGGCGCGGCCCCCATGGGGTGTCGCGCCGTTTTCGTTGCGGTGGCCGGTCATCGGCTGCCGCCATGGAGCGGCAGGAACCCGTCCCCGGAACTCGTCACCGGACGTACCGGCGTCAGGCCGCGCAGGCGGCCACGGGGCCGTCGCAGTAATAGTTGACGAACTGGCCGATCTGCACGCCAAGGTGCACGCACTCGATGCCGTCCAGGCACTTGGCCGCGTCAACGGCGTTGATGTGCGTCCACAGTTCGTTGCCGTCCTTGCGCAGGTGGACGATCCAGGCATCCTTGCCGTCGTCGAAGGCGATGCGCAGGGAAATCCCGTACCTGTCCAGGGCGGGGTGTATCTCGCGGATCTTGTTCGCGAGGATGGCGGCGGTGACGTTCATGGTGCCTCCCCGGCGGGCGGACCTGCCCGCCTACGGAAAGGATAGTGCCGCCTCGCGCCAAGGCAACACATTGCACCTTCCATCACGAACGGGGCCGCCCCTTGCGGAGCGGCCCCGTGAATTTCCCGGAATCGCGGCAGGCTATGCCCTGGCCACTCCGTCGAAGCGCTGGGACATCTTGAGCAGGCGCACCTCGTGGATTTCCGCCTGCGGCGTCACCGCGCGGGCCAGCGAAAGGGGCGACACGTACAGTTCGGTCCAGTCCATGTCCAGCAGCACGCTGCCATCGTCGCGCACCTCGATGGACCGGAACAGGGGCCGGATGTCGGTGGTGCGCGGGCCCTTCTTGGTCTCGCGCGTCCACTCCAGCGCGGGCGCGGCCGCGAAGTCGCGCCACGCCTGCATGAACGCATCCCGGCGGGTGCCATCCACGCCGTAGCGCAGTTCGAAGGTTTCCCCGGCGGGCTGCGGCGCGGTGTTGCGGCCCACGGGCAATTCCTCCACGAAGGTCACGCGCATGCCGCGCGGCAGGCGGCCGTCCAGCGCCCGGCGCACCTCGTCGGCGGTACGGTGTTCGCGCAGGTACACGGCCAGCCATTCCGCCCGGCTGGCCACGCCCACGGGCAGGGCCCGGCCGAAGGAGAGCAGCGGCAGGGGGTGGAACCCGCGCGAGAACGCGGGCGGCAGCCCGGCCCTCCGCAGGGCGCGCTCGAACAGCGATTGCAGTTCAAGCTGGCTGAGGAACACCGCCATGTCTTCCTTGGTGTACCAGATGCGGTAGTGGCCCGCCTTCAGCGCCAGTTCGTCCGAAATCTGCGGCGGTTTGTCCGTCTTTTCCGGCAT
>JALHHV010000141.1 GCA_022837365.1 Desulfovibrio sp.
CGCGCCGGGCGCGTCGTTGGAAGGGGCGGCCGGGTCGTCCGCCGGGGCATCGGACTGGGCGTGCGTGAAGAGGGAGGTGTCTGTCATGCCTCGTCTGTACACCGCGAAGGGGTGGGGATGGAAGTACCGGACGACGGGCCGGACGGAAATGCGGCGCTGGCCGCGACGGCCGCCCTGCTAGTCCTGCAAGGACATCCGGAACGTGGCCGAATGCCAGTTGCGGCAGCGCGGACACACGCTGAAGGTGTGCTCGCGGCGCAGGCCGCAGGCCCCGCACACGAAGCGCTTCACCTTGCGGGCGTGTTCGATGAAGTATTCCAGCTGGCTGCGGAACACCGGGGACAGGTGCTGCTGTTCCATGGACAGCGAGAGCAGTTCCAGCCGGGCGGCCCAGAAGTCGGGGCGCAGCACCATGGCCTTGGCCAGCCAGTTGCCCGCCTCCTCGCGGTTGCCGCAACGCAGCAGGAACAGCGCGCCGTAGTAGTGCAGCAGCAGGTCCGGCTCCTGCGCCTCCATGGCGGCAAGCACCGTGGCGCAGCGTTGTTCCTCGAAGTCCGCGCTGGCGGTGCCGGTTCTGTTGGTCCCGTTGGCCCCGTTGCCGTTCCCGTTGCGGGGGGCGGGGGCTTCAAGTTCAAGCAGTCCTTCAAGCAGCAGGAAGCGGATGGAGGCGGGGACCCGCTCCAGCCCTTCGCGCAGCAGCTTGCCCGCGCGGCGCCATTCGCCCGCGCGCGCGGCCATGACCAGCCGCGCCCGCCAGGCCTCCACCGCGCCGGGGTAGACCTTCACGGCCCTGGCCAGCAGGTTCCTGGCCTCGTCGGCGCGGCCGCAGCGGTCCAGGTCTTCGGCGTGGCGAACCATGTAGTGGGCCTGCGCCGGACGGAAGCCCAGGCGCGCGTACTGCGCGGCGGCCTCCTCGAAGGCGCCGCTGTCCGCGTGGAGCAGGGCCAGTTCGAAGGTGATCTGTTCCGGATCGGCCCCGAGCGCCCGCGCCTCGTCGAAGGCCGCGAGCGCCCGGTCCATGACGCCGCCGCGCCGGTAGTCGCGCCCCAGTTCGAACAGGGCCCGCGCCTTGAACTGCGGGTCCAGCCCCGGCCGCACGATGAGGCTGCTGCGGATCTGCACGGCGCGCTCGATGTCGCCGCGCAGCCGGTACAGGTTGCCAAGGGCGAGGTAGATCTCCACCGCGTCCGGGTCGTTGCGCACCACCCGGCTCAGTTCCTGGATGGCCGACAGCGCATCGCGCGCGCCGGGAGATTCGGCATCCGGCCCCATGGGCGAAAGGATGTCGGCGCGCCGGTGGCCCAGCAGCGTGCGCGCGCCCGCCTTCAGTCTGTCCAGCAGCGTCACGGGGTCTCCCGCCTAGCCGGCCTTGGCCGGGGTGGGCTCCGCCGCGTCAACAGGCGCGGGAGCGGCCGCCGGTTCCGGGGCCTTGCGCGCGGTTTCCAGCGGCAGGTTGCGCAGCGAGTTCAGTTCCTTCTCCAGCACGCGGATGCGCTTGTTGGCGCGGCGCAGGGCGGCTCCGGCGCGCATGCGGCTGATCATGAGCAGCAGCATGGTCAGCAGGGCGCCCAGCAGGAAGGCACACAGCACCATGAAGTAGAACGGCAGCTCGATGGAGCTCCACGCGGTGTCGAAGAACAGGTCCAGCTTCAGGGTGACCGTCTGCGAGAGCACCGCGTTGTTCTGCACGAAGAACATCATGGAGATGAAGAACACCAGCACCAGAATGAGAACCTTGACGAAGCGCATGTCGGCCTCCTTACCGTCCCGCGCGGGGCAGGCGGTCGAACAGGGGTTTCAGGGCATGATACGTGGAATGCAGATGTTCGGGAATGACCCGTGTTTCGCTCATCACCGCCATGAACGACGAATCGCCGTTCCAGCGCGGCACGAGGTGGAAATGCAGATGTTCGCGGATGCCCGCCCCGGCGGCCTCGCCCAGGTTCAGCCCCACGTTGATGCCCTGCGGGCTGAAGCGCTGGCGCAGCGTGGCGGCGCAGGTCTGGAGCAGGTCCATCATCTCGTGGGCCTCGTCCGGTTCCAGCGCGGCCAAGTCCATGACGTGCCGGAACGGCGTGACCATGAGGTGCCCGTTGTTGTACGGGAACTTGTTCATGATCACGAAGTTGTGCCGCCCCCGGTACAGGACCAGGCGCGCCTCGTCCTCGTCGGTGTGTTCGGGCAGGCAGAACACGCAGCTGTCGGGCTTGGGGCCCAGAATGTAGTCGAGGCGCCAGGGCGCCCAAAGGGTTTCCATGATCCGATCCGTCTCCTGGGGCACGGCGCGCGCCACTGTTTGTGCGCATGCGCAAGGTGCCGTATTTCCGATTGAAATTCCGCCGGTCTGTTGTGCTTACACCCTCGGGCCTTGCGGGGCAAGGGGGGCGGGGCGCCGGGGCCGATGTTTGTGGCGTCGGCGGGCGCGGCATCGCCGCTCGTGGCCGGTGCCGAAGTAATTCCGGACCGGCGTCAGGCCCCCGGCACGGAGGTGGTTCCTCCGGTTTCGTCGCCGGCGCCGGGGGTATCCCGAGTGTTCTGGACATTCGGGGCATTCGGGGCATCTTGGCTATCCGGGCCGTTCTCTCCGCTCTGCCTCTCTTGCCCGCTGTGCCCGTTCTGAAGCCCGCGCCAGCCCGGCGGCCGGTGACGCCGGTTGCCGGACGCCACGCCCTGGCCCTCGGCCACGCAGGCGGCCTCCGCGCCTTCCTCGCCGCCAGCCGCCCCGCCGGTTTCGCCTGTCTCGTTGGCAAGCGCCTCGCGCGCGGTTTCCTCGCGCAGCAGTTCGTGGGCCAGGTCCAGCTGGGCCGCGCGGGTGCGGGCCAGGCCGTCCAGCTTGGCCGCCAGCACCCGGCGCAACACGCGGCCGTAGGCGGGGCCAGCCGGAATGCCCATGGCCAGCAGGTCGTTGCCGGTGATGTCGGGCGTCTCGCCGCGCAGGCGGGTGAGGTAGTGCGAGATGTGCTTGCGCGCGGCCTCGGTCTTGGCGCGGGCCATCAGGTACAGGATGCCTTCCGGCGCGATGGGCGCCAGCAGGTTGTTCAGGCCGCTCATGGAGCCGTCGCGCTGCATCCACTGGTTGAGCAGGTTGTACACCTCGCGCACGTTCTCGCGCAGGGTCAGGAAGTCCTGCCGCACCTTGCGCGAGAAGGCCAGCCGGTCGGTGACGGCGGCCACGTCCAGGTACTTGCCGTTGCCGCACAGCCCCAGCAGGTAGAGCACCCACGGTTCCGGCGCGGGCGAAAGGTACAGCAGCCGGTACCAGTGCAGCACCCGTTCCAGTTCGGTCAGCACGTCCATCTTGGCCGGGTTCAGCTTCAGCAGCGGGTGGATCAGGCGCAGGATGTCGTAGTCCTCCATGCGCCGGATGCACGGCAGGGGGGCCTTTTCGTCGAAGATCAGCTTCAGTTCGTGGAACAGCCGCGCCCCGGACAGGCGGTCCATCATGCCCAGTTGCAGGGCGTTCTTGATGAGCCGTTCGCACTGCGCGCCGATGCGGAAATCGTAGCGCTTCTCGAAGCGGATGGCGCGCAGGATGCGGGTGGGGTCTTCCACGAAGGACAGCGAGTGCAGCACGCGGATGGCCTTGTCCTTCATGTCGCGCTGCGCGCCGAAGAAGTCCACCAGCCGCCCGAAGTGCGCGCCGTTCAGCTGCACGGCCTGGGCGTTGATGGTGAAGTCGCGCCGGTACAGGTCCATCTTGATGGACGACAGCTCGACGGTGGGAAGCGCCGCCGGATATTCGTAGTATTCCAGGCGGGCCGTGGCCACGTCGATGCGCTGTTCCGGCCGGGCGGCGGCGCGGTGGGCCGCTTCCGCCACGGCGTCGTCGGCCGCGTCCCCCGCAGAGGGAAGGGCCGCGGGAAGGGGGGCGTCCGGCGTGCCGGGGGCATCATCCCGTATCGCGTCCGCGCCCTTGCCACGCCGTTTTTCCGACTCCCACGCGGGAAAGATGACCACGGCGGTCTTGAACTTGTGGTGCGCGCGCATGCGTACACCGGCACGTCCAGCCTGTCGCCCAGCCGTCCCGCCAGTTCCAGCAGGCGGAAGTGGGTGTCCGGCAGGCGTTCCTGCAACAGGGAGCGGATGTTCCGCTCGCGCCGCGATTCGGGCAGCAGCGTTTCCGGGATGCGGGCCGGTTCCTCGACCAGGGTGTTGATGAGGTCGGTGCGGGTGATGACGCCCACCACCTCGCCGGTCTCCTCGCCCGTTTCCGCAGCGGGCGGGGGCGTGCGTTCAACGCCGTAGCTGCCCGCCAGGTGCGGCGCGGGCACCCGGTCCACCACCGGCACCAGCCGCTGGCGCTGGCCCACGATGATTTCCATGACCTTGTACAGGTCTTCGTTGGGGGTAACGGTCTGCACCCGGCGGTGCATGTATTCCGTCACGCCCATGTGTCCCAGCCCGTGCGAGATGGCCCGCGCGGCGGTCTGCTGTTCCAGGTAGCCCACGCACCGCCGGGTGCCCGCGGCGAACACGGGCACGGCCTTCAGGCCGTAGCGGGTCATGGTTTCCTCGGCGTCGGCGATGGTGCGGTCGTCGTCCACGCCCACCACGGGCGAGGACATCAGGTCGCGCACCCGTATCTGCGGGTTGACCGCCGAGAAGAGCAGGGCGAACAGTTCGTCGCGCACCTGTTGCAGGGTCTTGTCCTTGACCGAGGCGGACGCCGCGTAGGGGTGCCCCCCGCCCCCGAGCGACGTGCACACCTGGGCCACGTCCACCTCGGGCAGGCGGCTGCGGGCCACCACCTGCACCCTGTCGCCCATGCGGCACAGGGCGAACAGCACCTTGATGTTCTCCATGTCCATGATCTTGTGGGCCAGCAGCGCGAAGTCGCCCATGTAGGTTTCCATGGACGCCTCGGCGATGGTCACCAGGGTGCCGTTGATGTCGTGGGTGCTGGCGGTCTGGAGCAGGGCGTTGAGGATGACCACCTGCTCGCTCGTCAGGTCGCGGGCGATGAGTTCGGCGATGGCGTTCAGGTCCATGCCCTGCGTCTTCAGCCAGCCCGCCGCGGAAAAGTCGTGCTCGGTGGTGGAGGAGAAGGTGAACGAGCCGGTGTCCTCGAAGATGCCGAGGCCGAGCATGGTGGCCTCGTCGCCGGAAAGGGTCAGCCCCCGCTCGCGGATCTCGGCCACGATGATGGCCGTGGTGGAGCCCCAGGGCCGCACCCGGCTGAACGCGGCGGGAATGTCCTCGTCGGTGTCCGGGTGATGGTCCCAGAGGTGCACGGTGACCCCGGTGCGGGCCAGCACGTTGTGCACGTGGGGCACCCGCGAGTGCTGGCGGGTATCCACAATGACCAGGGTCTGCACGCTTTCCGGGTCGATGTCGCGCGCCTGCCGGAAGTTGAACATGTAGGTGGCGCTTTCGATGAAGAAATTGCGCAGGGTGCGTTCCTGGCTGCCGGGAAAGACCAGCACCGCGCCGGGGTACAGCTTGCCCGCCGCCACCATGGCGGCCAGCGCGTCGAAGTCGGCGTTGGCGTGGGCGGTGACCAGCACCGGCGCGGCGATCTTGGGGGGCTGCTGCATGCGTGGGTGTCCGTGGGGTGCGCCGGGTCAGGAGCGCGAGCGGGGGTGATGGGCGCGGTGCACCTGGCGCAGCCGGTCGGCCTGCACGTGGGTGTAGATTTCCGTGGCCGCGATGTCGGCGTGGCCCAGCAGCATCTGCACGGTGCGCAGGTCGGCCCCGCCGTCCAGCAGATGGGTGGCGAAGGAATGGCGGAAGGTGTGCGGCGAGATGTCCTTGCGGATGCCCGCCTCGGCCACGTGGCGCTTGACCGCCTTCCACACCGCCTGGCGGGTCAGCCCTTTGCCGGAACGGTTCAGGAACAGAGCGTCCTCCACCGGGCGGAACGCGGGCCGCCAGTCGCGGATGTAGGCCGCCAGCAGCCTGGCCGCCGTGTCGTGCACCGGCACGATGCGCTCCTTGGACCCCTTGCCGAATACCCGCACCAGGCCGGTCATGGGGTCGAAGTCCAGGGGGCGCAGCCCGCACAGCTCGGAGACGCGCAGGCCCGAGGCGTACAGCAGTTCCAGCATGGTGCGGTCGCGAAAGCCCAGGCGGTCGGAAAGGTCTGGCCGGGCCAGCACGGCGGCCATCTCGTCCCGGGTGAGCACGTCGGGCAGGGTGCGCGGCAGCTTGGGGTTTTCGAGGTAGCGCAGCGGGTCGGCGGCAAGCTGGCCCTCGGCCACGCCGTGGGCGAACAGCCCGCGCAGGGCGGACAGGTGACGGGACAGGGTGCGGCTGGTCAGGCCGCGCCGCCGCAGGTCCACTATGTACAGGAACAGGGTCTGTTCCGTGGCGGCGTGCAGATCGATGCCCCCCTGCGCGAGAAACCCGGCGAAGTCGGCCAGGTCCGCCGCGTAGGCGGCCAGGGTGTTTTCGGCAAGGCCGCGTTCGATGAGCAGATGTTCCAGATACCCGTCGATGAGCGGATGCGAGGCGCGGGGCGCGCCATCCTGTCCGGGGCGAACGGGCGCGGCCCGCCGGGGTTTGGAAGACACGGCGGGCTTGGCGCCGCGACGGGCGGACGCCGCCCCGGCGGGCTTGCCGGGCGCGTTGGCGACGGGAGCGGAGGGGCGGCGTGGGGGCATGGAACTCGCTGCGCGCGGCGCGGTCGTGCCCGGTCCCGGCAGCCTGGATGGCGCGGGGACCGGACGGTACTCACGTCGGCATGGTACACGGGCGCTCACCATGCGGCAAGAGCGGGGGCGTCAGTCCAGCTTCACGTCCGCCGCCAGCAGCGCCACCGGATTGCCCGCCGCGTCCTCCGTGGGCAGGGACACGGTGATGCACGGCGCGCCCGATGCCTGCGAAACGTAGCTTTCCGAGATGTACAGGTCGCCGATGGACATGGCCCCGGTGAACCACGGGCGCGACGACCAGTCCTTGCCGTGGGCCGCCTCGTCCGCCGGGGTGGCCAGCGCGGCCGGGGTGATGTTGGAGATGATCTGCCGCCCCTTGGCGTCGGTCATGTACAGCAGTTCCAGGTGGGGCGCGGCGGCGATGACTCGCCTGAGGTGCGCCTCGATGCGCTCGCGCCGCATGGACCGGATGTCCGGCGACTCGGCCAGCCCGTGCATGAGGGTCTGCACCGTGCCTTCGCCGATGACGTGGAACATCTTGTTCAGGGTGGCCAGCCGGGCCATCTCGGCGGAAAGGGCGGCGATGTCGTCGTTAGCGCGGTGCATGCCGTCGGCCGTCCGGCGCGAGATGGCGTCCACCTGGGCGATGATGCGGTTGATCTCCTCGCAGGTGGCGGCCTGCTGCTCGGCGGCGGTGGCGATGTTGCGCACTCCGTCGGAGGTGGTCTCCACGATGTCTACGATTTCGGCCAGGGCCTCGCCGGAATCCTCGGCCAGGCGGGTGGCCTGGTCCACCACGCGGGCGGCTTCGTCCATGTCGGACAGGGTCTTGCGGGTGCCGGTCTGGATGGACACGATGACCTCGCCCACCTCGCGGGTGGCCTGCATGGTCTTTTCCGCAAGCTTGCGCACCTCGTCGGCCACCACGGCAAAGCCGCGCCCGGCGTCACCGGCGCGAGCCGCCTCGATGGCTGCGTTCAGCGCCAGCAGGTTGGTCTGGTCGGCGATGTCGGTGATGACCCCCATGACCTGGCCGATGGATTCGGCACGGGTGCCCAAGTCGCCCATGACCTCGCGCAGGCCGGTGGTGTGCCCGTGCACGGCGGCGATGGCCGACACCGCCCGGTTCACCACGTCGCGCCCGGCCAGGGCCTTCTGGCGCGCGGTGTCGGCCTGGGTGGCGGCGTCGCCCGCGTTGCGGGCCACGGCGTTGACCGTGGAGGTCATCTGTTCCATGGCCACGGCGGTGTCGCCCGCCAGTCGCCGCTGGTTGTCGGCCCCGCCGGATGCGCCGCCCGCCTCGGCGGCCAGGCGCGCGGCGGCCTCTTGCAGCGAGGTGACGGCGCGGTCCAGGGTCTTTGCGGAATTGCGCATGGCCTGCCGATTGGAGGCTTCCGCCCGGTCGCGCGCCAGCCCGGCCTTGCGCCCGGCGGCATCGGCCGCCTGCGTGCACGCGTCGGCGCGGGCGGCTTCCGCCGTCATGCCCTGGCGCGCGGCATCCAGCAGGGCGACCATGCGCGGCACGTGGAGGGCCAGCAGGGCCGCCGCGTCCCCGTCGAAACCGTTGGCCGTGGGGGTTGCGATTGCCCCGGTCTTGCGGGCGCCGAAGGACAGTCCGTTGCCTGGACCGTGCGCCGCCGTGCCGGAGGCCACGGCCTCGTCGCGCACCCCGGCGGCCAGCAGGGCGGCCTCGCGCAGGGAGCCGTGCACGCGCCATGCATCGAACAGGCAGCCCAGCGCCGCCAGCAGGCCCGCCGTCACAAGGCCGTAAACCACCCAGTCCGCCGCGCCCAGCGCGACGGCCACGCCCGTACCGGCGAAAAGCATCGCCAGCAAGCCCGACCCAACCAAAGCCCGTGTCGTCGATGTCATGCGTTCCCCCACGTTGTCATGAACCCGAGTGTATTATCCGTTGTTGCGTGTCGTCCGTTTTGTCGTTTTCGTCATGTCCGATGACATTTTTGACAACAAAAAGTCAGGAAACAGGGTAGGGTAGGATACCCCGACATATCCGTACCCTGTC
>JALHHV010000142.1:0-2078 GCA_022837365.1 Desulfovibrio sp.
GGGGGGCGGGCCTTTTCGCGTCCCGAAGCCGGGGCGGGAAGGAGCGCCAACGTGGCGAGAGCAGCCGAGGGCAGCCAAGGACAGCCGAGGACGGGCATGGATGACCATGAGCGGCCATGCATGGCCGGGAGCGGACTTGCGTAGCCGGAAACAGCCAGGCGCAGCCAAAAACAGTCAGGCTCAGCCAAAAACAGCCATGGACAGGCTTGGCCGCGTGATGGCGGGCGAAGGTGACAACGGGTCGTTTTCGGTAAATAATGGTGGTGCGTGTGCGCACGGAGTGGACTATTGTTGACACCAGTTGATTGTCGGTGCTAGTCCGAGCAGGAGATGGGCGAAGGCCGGAACATTCCGGCCCCCCCCCAACGGACCATGCGGGGCCGCCATGCGGCGCCGGGGGAGGCATGGCAGGTTGCCGTCCGCCGCGCGGGCACGCGGCGCGCCACATGCGTAAGGACGCGCGAATGGCCAAGACCACCTTTACCCTTGCGGAAGCGGCGGACCTCCTGAGCTGTCACAAGGAGACGCTTCGCCGCGCCATCAAGGACGGCACGTTGCGGGCTGCCCGCCTGGGGCGCGGCTACCGCATATCGCGCAGTGACCTGGAAGCCTTCTGGACCGCGCAGGGCGGCGGCGCCCTGTTCGGCGACGGAGAATCCCCGGCGGACATGCCGCCCGCGGAACGTCCGGCGCCGGCCAAGGCCAGGAAACCGGAAGGCCCCCGACAGCTAACCCTTCCCACATCGTGAGGAGGCGCGCATGGGTTCGGACATGACCTGCAGGGCGATGGAAGACATTTCGCTGCGCAACGACGCGGGCCACGACATCGCGTTCAAGGGCCGCCTGTTCTCCGAATGCTCGTGGTACGACGACGAGACCGGCGTGCTCACCCGCCAGAAGCTCTACGTCACCGAGGACAACGAGCAGATCTACTACATCGTCTCCGGCAGCGGGGCCGCGCGCAGCCGCCGCGCCTACCGCCTGCGCGTGGAAGGCGACCGCTGCGTCATCAACAACGGCCGGTGCGACATGTCCATGCAGCTCGACATGCTGCTGCTGGCCGTGCGCGGCCTGTGCGGGCTGGATGCGGCCCCGTCCGACGCGGCCCTGCTGGCCAGCGTGGAGCCGCCTCGGGACAGGCTGCCGCCTCGGGACAGGCTGCCGCCTCGGGACAGGCTGCCGCCTCGGGACAGGCTGCCGCCTCGGGACAGGCTGCCGCCTCGTGATCCGGCGGCCCCCCGGCGCATGCGCCGCCCATATTCCGCGTTTTCGTGCGCGCACTTTCCGGCAGGGCCGGGGGGTGCGCGTTTCGCGTTTCGCGGGGGGAGCCCCGCGCGCCGTGGGGGGGGGAGGCGGCATCGCCCGCATGCGCACGCAATGGTGAAACGCCGCGCTCGTCCGCCGCTCCATGTCCCGGCATCCGGATGGGCTCCCGGCGGAAAATCACGCCCGGCGTGGCCTCCGGGGCCATCATTCACCGGGGTTGCCTTTTCCGGCATATAATGTTCCTGTCACAATGTCCGGGTATCCTTTTGACGACAGTGTCCCGGTTTGCGACCGGGCACCATGGAGGCAAGCCATGGCATTGACCAAGCAGTTCCTGAAGAGCAGGCCCGTCTGCAAGGTGAAGTTCCGCCTGGAGGCGGACGAGGTGGGGCAGGCCACCGAGGTCTTTCTGGTGGGTGAATTCAACGACTGGGACGAGCGGGCCACCCCCATGCGCCGCCTGAAGGACGGCGCGTTCACCGCCGAGGTGGAACTGGAGACGGGGCGCGAATACCGCTTCCGCTACCTGCTGGCGGGCGGCGCGTCCGGCTGGCTCAACGACGGCCGTGCCGACAGCTACGAGTACTGCCCCTTCGCGGGCACCGACAATTCGCTGGTCAACGTCTAGCGTCCCGCCCGGCTGGACGGCTTTTGCGCCGTCCGTTCCGCCGGGCGGGGTCCGCCCCTTCGCCTTTGGCGTTCTTTTCCCCCCTCGCCTTTGTCTCCGCGCTGCCCCCCCAAGGGGCGTGTGCTCCCATGGATAACGGGCGCTTGCGTCAGTAGATGACGGGCTTTTGCGCCCTGCGCCGGGA
>JALHHV010000142.1:2131-8983 GCA_022837365.1 Desulfovibrio sp.
AATCCGCCCGCGACATGCCCGGATGTTTCACGCCTCTCCTTGTCAACTGCCCGAAACGGTTGTATCATTGCTGTAAGGAACCGGCCGGGGGGCGGATCGCCGTGACCATGCAGGGGCGGAAGGTGCCATGTCGCAGACCGCATCGCAGAGCATCAGGGATTTCGACCTCCTCGAAATGCCCATGGAAGGGGTGGCCGCCTACTGGCTCTCCCTGAAGAAGCTGGTGGGCAACCGCCGCAACTTCAAGGGGCTGGACCAGGAGGCGGAATTCACCTCCGAGCCCTTCGTGCGGCACCTGCTGGAAATCACCTTCAGCGGCGACATGGGCGAAGACCGCGTGCGCCGCTGCGCCGCCGCGCGGGGCGACCTCTTGCGCGGCGAACTGGACCGGCGGCTGGACCTGATGCGCGTGGCCGTCATGGACGTGGCCGGGGGCGAAAACCCCCTGCGCACCATGGCCCGCATCGCCGCCCTGTATCCTTCCCCGCCCATCACCACCGACAAGGCCCTGGGCTATGCGCAGGAACTCTTGCGCCAGGCCGGGGAAAAGCCCCCCGCCGAACGGTTCTTCGACGTGTCCCACCGGTTGCAGGACGACAGGCTCATCGTGGCCCTGCTGTTCTATGTCCTGCTTTCCCGCCATCATGGCAGGATGGCTTGCCGTCCCTTTCTCGAACACATGGGTTCGCGCTTCTTCGCCGACGGCATGTCCCTGGTGGCCGACGGCTTTGACGCGCCCTTCGTGCGCAAGTGGCTGAAAAAGCACAAGCAGGTGTTGCTGGACGACGTGCGCGACAAGATGGCCATGTCGGTGGAACTGGCCTTGGGCATCAAGGCCCGGCTGGGCTACGACGACGTGTTTCGCATCGCGCGGTCCTACATGCGGTAGGCCAACGGGGGCGCCCTACGCGGGGTGGATCATGGCCGGCAACGGCGGGGGCGGTGCACGGAAGCCGAAGGCACGGCTGCTGCGGCTGGTCCAGGGGGCCGCGCTGGGGCTCGGCGCGCCGCTGGGCTGGCAGCTGCTGCGCTGGCTGTTCGATCTGGCGCCCACTCACCCCCGGTACGAACTGGTGCTCGACGTGTACATGGCCGTGGGCGGGGTGCTGGTGTTCGCCGTGTTCGGCTACCACCTGGGCCGCAAGGAGCAGCGCCTGGAACGCCTGACCCTGGTGGACCCCCTGACCTCGCTGTACAACCGCAGGCATTTCGAGCTGATGCTGGAAACCGAGTTCGCCCGGCACCTGCGCGACGGCACCGATCTTTCGCTGCTGATGCTGGACCTGGACCACTTCAAGCAGGTCAACGACACCTGGGGTCACCAGGAGGGCGACCGGGTGCTGACGACCCTGGCGGGCATCCTGCGCGCGGGACTGCGCGCCCAGGACGTGGCCGCGCGGGTGGGCGGCGAGGAATTCGCGGTGATCATGCCCGGCGTGGGCGGCGCGGGGGCCATGACCGCCGCCGAACGGCTGCGCTGCGCCGTGCGCGACGGCACCTTCGTGGTGGGGCCGGGCACGCGCATTCCGGTGCGCATCTCCATCGGGGTGGCCAGCACCGAGCGGTTGGCCGTCTCCGGGCCGTCGGAACTGTTCCGCCTGGCGGACGACGCCCTGTACCGGGCCAAGGGCCTGGGCCGCGACCGGGTGGAGCCCGCGTGGCCGGGCGGCGCGGAGGACGGGCCGGGCTCCTGCTGAGGGCCGTCCGTTTCATTTTCCTCGCGGGTTCGGCGCTCTGGCGGTCCCGGTTGCCATGACGCCGCGAAATGTTCATGGTACAAGGCTGCGGGGCGTCGGCGCGCCACGCGGAACCCCACGGTTCCATCCGCGTCGTTCCGGCTGGACCGTCCCCGGGCCACGTCGCACTCAGGCCCGGCCACGGCCCGGCCATGCCCCAGCCATGCCCCGGTCATGATACCCCTCACGGAGGAATCCCACGCATGCAATCCCACGGGTTCGATCTCGTTTTCGAACGTACCGTCCATGAACTGAACAGCCGCATCCGCCTGTGGCGCCACGAAGCCACCGGCGCGCAACTGCTTTCCTGCTGCAACGCCGACGAGAACAAGGTCTTCGGCGTCACCTTCCGCACGCCGCCCAGCGATTCCACGGGGGTGGCCCACATCCTCGAACATTCGGTGCTCTGCGGGTCCGAGAAGTACCCGGTCAAGGAACCCTTCGTGGAACTGCTGAAGGGCTCGCTGCAAACCTTCCTCAACGCTTTCACCTACCCGGACAAGACCTGCTACCCGGTGGCCTCGGCCAACTTGCAGGATTTCCGCAACCTGGTGGACGTGTACCTGGACGCGGTGTTCTTTCCGCGCATCACCGAGGAAATCTTCCGGCAGGAGGGCTGGCACATCGAGGCCGACGCGCCGGAAGGCCCCTTCGCGTACAAGGGCGTGGTCTACAACGAGATGAAGGGCGTCTATTCCTCGCCGGAATCCATCCTGTCCGAGCAGTCGCAGCAGGCGCTGTTCCCCGACATCACCTACGGGCTCGATTCCGGCGGCAACCCGGAGCACATCCCCGACCTGACCTACGAGCAGTTCGCGGGCTTCCACGCCAGCTACTACCACCCCTCCAACGCCCGCTTCTTCTTCTGGGGCGACGCCCCGGAAGACGACCGGCTGGCCTGCCTGGCCGGAGTGCTGGCCCGCTTCCAGCGCATCGAGGTGGATTCCGCCGTGCCGTTGCAGCCCCGCTCGGATACGCCGCGCATGATCGAGGTGGGCTACGCCGCCTCCGAGGGCGACGACCGGGGCATGGTGACCATGAACTGGCTGCTGTGCGAAACCGCCGACGTGGAGCGCAACTTCGCCTTCGAGATGTTGGAGCACATCCTGCTGGGCCTGCCCGGTTCGCCCCTGCGGCGCGCGCTGATCGAATCGGGCCTGGGCGAGGACGTGGCCGGGGTGGGCCTGGAAAGCGACCTGCGCCAGATGTACTTTTCCGTGGGGCTCAAGGGCATCGACCCGGCGGACGCCTCCAGCGTGGAAATGCTGATCATGGAAACCCTGGCCGACCTCGCCGGGGAAGGGCTGCCCGCCGACGCCGTGGAGGCCGCCGTGAACAGCGTGGAATTCGCCCTGCGCGAGAACAATTCCGGCCGCTACCCGGTGGGCCTTGCGGTGATGGTGCGCAGCCTGACCACTTGGCTGTATGACGGGGACCCGCTGGCCCTGCTGGAATGGGAAAAGCCCCTTGCCGCCATCAAGGCGCGCATCGCCTCGGGCGAACGGTACTTCGAAGGGCTGATCCGTGACTGGCTGCTGGACAACCAGCACGTGGCCACGGTGCTGCTGACCCCCGAACGCGGGCTGGCCGAACGGCGCGAGGCCGCCGAGGCCGCCCGGCTGGAAGCCTGGCGGCAGGGCCTGCGCCAGTGCGAACGGGTGGCCCTGGTGGAGGAAACCCGCGCCCTGCGCACCTTGCAGGAGGCCCCGGACAGCCTGGAGGCCCTGGCCACCATCCCCGGCCTGAAGCTGGAAGACCTGCCCGGGGAAAACCGCCCCATCCCCAGCGAGGACAGGGAGGCGGGCGCGGTGCCCGTGCTGTTCCACGACCTGGACACCTCGGGCATCGCCTACACCGAGACCACCTTCGACCTTTCGGCCGTGCCCGCGCATCTGGTGCCCCTGGTGCCGCTGTTCGGCCGCGCCCTGTTCGAGATGGGCACCACGAAACGCGATTTCGTGGACCTCGGCATGCGCATCGCCCGCAAGACGGGCGGCATGGACGCGGACACCCTGTTCGCCACCACCCTGGGCGCGCGCCAGCCCGTGGCGCGGCTGGTGGTGCACGGCAAGGCCACCTGCGACAACGTGCCCGCGCTGTACGACATCCTGTCCGAAGTGCTGCTGGAGGCTAGGTTCGACGACCGGGAACGCTTCCAGCGCATGGTGCTGGAGGAAAAGGCCCGGCAGGAGCATGTGCTGGCGCCTTCCGGCCACGGCATCGTCATGGCCCGGCTGCGCGCGGGGTACAACGCGGCGGGCTGGCTGGACGAAGCCACCACCGGCGTGTCGTATCTGGTCTTTCTGCGCACCCTGGCCGAGCGCATGGAAAAGGACTGGGACGGCGTGCTGGCCGACCTTGCGGCCCTGCGCGGGCTGGTCCTGCGCCGTTCCGGCTGCCTGATGAACCTCACCGCCGATGCGGAGGGCGGGCGCGTGGCGTCCGGCCCGGCCGCCGCCCTGGCCGGGGCGCTGCCCGACGCGGCGGCTCCGTCCGCCGTATCCGGATGGCGTCCCGCCGAAGCCCCGGCCGGGGCCGAGGCGCTGGTCATGCCCGCGCAGGTCAACTACGTGGGCAAGGCGGCGGACCTGTACGGGCTTGGCTACGCCTACCACGGCTCGGCCAACGTGGTGTTCAAGCACCTGCGCATGGCCTTCCTGTGGGACCGGGTGCGCGTGCAGGGCGGGGCCTACGGCGCGTTCTGCGCCTTCGACCGGGCCAGCGGCCTGCTGACCCAGGTTTCGTACCGCGACCCCAACGTGGCCGCCACGCTGGACGTGTACGACGCCACGGCCGACTACCTGCGCCGCGTCTCGCTGTCGTCCACGGAACTGGCCAACGCCATCGTGGGCGCCATCGGCGACGTGGACAAGCACATGCTGCCCGACGCCAAGGGGGCGGCCGCGCTGTACCGCCGCCTGGCGGGCGATTCCGACGCGGCGCGCCAGCAGATGCGCGACGAGATCCTTTCCACCACCAACGATCACTTCCGCGCCCTGGCCGACGTCATGGCCGAGGCCGCCCGCACGGGCCGGGTGGCGGTGCTGGGCGGCGCGGCGCTGGAGCGCGTGGCCGCGGAGAAGGGATGGCGCGTCGAGCGCTAGCCCTGACTTGTCTTTTCGTCTGTTGGCTTCGTCAAACTTCGCCTGCCATTTCGGTCGAATACAATAAGAGTATACTCCCTCATGGCAGGCTCGTTTTCCTTGTCAACAAACGAAAATCCTGCGTCAGGAGTTCCGGTCGGGCCGTTCGGGTTTCTTTCGTCCGCCAGCGCAACGGCCCTGTTGCGCTGGCCGGGCACACGGTATAGGAACAGCCTGACCACGCCCACATAGCGAGGAAACCCATGAAGCAAGCCATAGACGTGTTTCACGAGTACGTTCATGAGCGCCGGTGGACACCTGACCACCGAGGAACTGTACGAACGGGTCAAGGCCGTGGACCCTTCCGTGGGGCAGGCCACGGTGTACCGCACCATGAAGCTGCTGTGCGATTCCGGCCTGGCCAAGGAAGTGCACTTCGGCGACGGGGTGGCCCGCTACGAGCAGAAGTATGGCAGCAAGCACCACGACCACCTCATCTGCGAAGCCTGCGGCGAGAACATCGAAGTGCTGGACGACGAGATAGAGCGGTTGCAGGAGGATCTTGCGCGCCGCCACGGCTACGTGCTGACCTCGCACCGCATGTACCTGTTCGGGGTGTGCGGCAAGTGCCGCTCTGACGGAAAGCGCCGCCCCCCGCGCGAGGACTGAGCGCCGTTCCCGAGCCCGTTCCCCGGGCCGGACCCCGGCCCGGCCGGCCGCCGCGCTCCATTTCCCACGCCATACCCCGGCCGCCAGGCCGGCCTTCACGAACACCGCACCGGCAACATCAGCGGGCCGCCCCTTGGGGCGGCCCGCTTGCGTTGCATACCCGGGGAGGCACCGGAGAATGGAAATCGGGCTTTGCACTGATAACCACGGTTGTCATTCCGAAGAAAGAGGTGTTCTTGTAATATACTGAAATAAAAAAATACATGCTGCTCCATGGGTCTGGCACGCCTCTTGATTAGAAAGGGGCGCACGCCATCCGCACTGCCGGCGGTGGCGGCAAACCGCAAGGAGGAGCATCGGAACATGGCAACCAACGACAGCAACGTCGTCGTCGACCACGGGCAATCGCGCCTGTCCGACCTGTGGACCAAGGAAGACTACTGGGCCATCTGGCTCGGCTTCGTCATCATCATCGCGGGCATCTGCATCTACCTGCTGAATCCCCCGGCTGAATACGGCGAAAAGATCGCCAAGGCCAACGCCGTCATGGCCGCCGAGGCGCAGCGCGCGCCGTTCAAGACCATGGCCTACTACAAGGCGCAGGATGACAAGGCCAAGGTCAAGGCCATGGACAGCCCCACGGGCAAGGCCATTTCCGCCTTCCTGAAGACCCCGGGCGGCTGGAGCGGCAATCCCCTCGATTCCTTCTACGTGAGCAAGTCCGCCGCGGACGCCAAGGCCGCCGCCAACGCCGAGAAGGCCGTGGAAGCCAAGGGCAAGGCCGAAGCCGCCATGGCGGCCGCCGTGGCCGCGGAAAAGGCCGCCGGTGACGCCGCCTTCGCCGACGCCAGCCTGAACGACGCCGCCGTGGCCAAGATCGCCGAATGGCGCGCCGCCGAAGCCAAGTCCAAGTCCGCCGCCGACAAGGCCAAGTCCAAGCCCGTCAACCTGCTGACCAGCCTGCCGCTGCTCATGGTGGGCATGGGGCTGTTCTTCGCCATCGGCATGAAGTTCATGGGCAAGTCGGTGCCCGGCTTCCTCGCGGGCTTCATCGGCGTGTTCGCGGTGGCGTGCCTGGCCACCATGATGGGCAGCCAGGCCACCATGAAGTACTGGGGCATCGGCACCGAGGCGTGGGCCATCATCATCGGCATGCTCATCGCCAACACCGTGGGCACCCCCAAGTGGATCAAGCCCGCCCTTGAGGTGGAATACTTCATCAAGACCGGCCTCGTGCTGCTGGGCGCCGAAGTGCTGTTCGACAAGATCGTGGCCATCGGCATTCCCGGCATCTTCGTGGCCTGGGTGGTCACCCCCATCGTGCTCATCTGCACCTTCATCTTCGGCCAGCGCATCCTGAAGAT
>JALHHV010000143.1:0-4813 GCA_022837365.1 Desulfovibrio sp.
TCCCGGCCCGGCGGGCGCGCCGTGGGAAATCGATCCGGCGCGCGCCGCGTGCCGCCCGCGCGGCACGTCATGTCGTTCTCGCGGGCGGGGACCTACCCGGCCCCCGCCTTCCATCCACTCCTCTCCATCCGCCCTACTGGGCGGCGGAAACCAGCTTCTTCTGGCCGTCCCACACCTTGTCCGCCTTGGGCAGGACGGGGATGTACCTGAACCAGACGTGGGTCTTCATGTGCTCGGGGTCCTGTTGCAGCTTGCGGCTGTGCTTCAGGATGGGCGGCACGATCTTGTGGATGTCGCCCGCGAGGTCCTTGGAGATGGCGAAGCCGGTGGCCTCGCTGGCCAGGTCCACGGCCTGCTGGCTGTACTGTTGCGAAGAGGCCAGCGTGTCCAGCGCCTTGGCCGGGTTGTGGAAGCCCACGCTGTTCTCGGCGGACACGTAATCCCAGAAGAACTGGCCCTTGCGCACCATTTCGCGCGCCTGAATCATCAGTTCGTCATAGTTGGCGGGCTTGGCGCCCTGGAATTCCGAGGCCAGGCGCACGGCCTCGTGCGCCTTCACGGACAGGTCCTGGGCCTTCAGCAACTGGTCGAAGGTCCTCTGCTGGCTGAACAGCACGCGCGAGCGCAGGTAGTCGGGGCTCTTGTCCGAATGGCACTGGCGGCAGGCGCGCAGGTCCGGGTCCTTCAGGGGCGAGGTCCACCAGTGGCCCGAGATCTTCTTCTTGTCGTCAGTGCGGGTGTAGCCCATGTGGCAGTCGGCGCACGAAACGCCCGCCGCGCCGTGCACGCCGTTCTGCCACATTTCGTATTCGGGGTGCTGGGCCTTGATCATGGGCGTCTTGGACACCGGGTGCGTCCAGTCCACGAAGTTGCCCTCGAAGCCCTTGGCCTGCGAATTGCCCGCCGTCTTGTAGTAGGCGTACATGTCCTGCGGGTCGTAGCCGTCGGCCCAGGGGAACACGGGCTTCTTGGCGACGCCCTTTTCCTTGTCCTGGAAGTAGTATTCCACGTGGCACTGGCCGCAGACCAGCGAACGCTTCTCGTTGCGGGTCAGCGTCGCCCAGTCCTTGCCCTGCGCCTTCAACTGATCCTTCAGCGGTTCGCTGTACAGGCGCAGTTCCATGGTCTGCGGGTCGTGGCAGTTGGCGCAGCCGATGGTCTCGTCCTTCATGTCGATCTTGTCGCGGAACTCGTTGACGTCCTTGGCCCAGAAGTCGTCGCCGTACTGCTTCACCCAGCCCATCATCTTGGGGGTCTTGCAGTTCCAGCAGGTGGCGGGCAGGCCGCCCTTCTCGGCGTAGGTGTTGATGCGGTCGATGTGCAGGAAGTCTTCCAGCGCCTTGGTGTGGCCGCGCGCGTTGCGGTACTCGTAGCTGAACGGGTAGCCCAGCCACAGGTTCTTCAGGTACGGCTGGGCGTGCTTGTAGCCTTCGGGCAGCGGATCGACGTTGTCGTTCTTGTTGAACGGCACCGAGCCGTTGAATTCGGTCATCACGGTGCTTTCATCGTTGCGCTCGTAGCTGGCGTACTGCTGGGGAAATTCCGCCTTGAACGCGCTGCTGCGGGTTTCTTCCGCCGTGATCTTGGTCTTGAACACCGGCGTCTTCAGTTCCGAAACGTCGGAACAGCCCGCGAGAACGAAGGGGACCAGCGAAACGGCAAGCAGCAGGGCCCCCCTGCGGGCCATGCCGCACGCCTTGCGAAGCGACAGCTTGTCATTCCTCAGATTATCCATCGGCGACCTTCCTTGTGCTGATCGGCGTCATGCGCATGTGCTGGACGTTGCGGTGGCAGTCCACGCAATAGGGTTTGGTATCCATGCTGGCCACCTGCGTGTTGGTCATGGTGTGGCATGCCTTGCAGTTGGCGTTGACCACGTCCTTGGTGGACTGGCCCGAATGGATCACGTCGTCCGGCCTGCCCAGCGTGTTCATGTAGACGTCCCTGGCCCCCGCCGCCGCCTTGAAGGGCAGCTTGGCGGCAAGGTTGTGCGGAGCGTGGCACTCGTTGCAGTCGAGCTTGGCGTGTGTGGACGCCTTGTGCGTCAACGCCGCCTCCTGCATGATGTGACAGCTCGCGCAGAACGGACGCCGGTCCGTGACCTTCATGCCGAAGCCCGCCCCCGCCGCCAGCACGACCCCCAGGGCCGCCCCGACGACGATGAGCCGCAGCCCCGTTCGTCCGTTGCGAGGTGCTTCCTCTGACATTTCCGCCTCCTTGCTGTGGAGGTGCGCCCACCCCGTCCGCATGCGGCCGGGGGTTCGCACCTCCGGGTGCATCCGTGCCCGCGCCCGTTCAGCCCGACGGACGCGCACGGCACTTGGTGAGGCCCGGTCTTCAAGACCCGTGCCGTTACGTGAAATCCGGCACATCCACCCGTTCAAAAATAATTTCAGCGTGTTGTCTGTCGCTGCAAAATCATTGGCGGTGAGATGGGCCTTGCGCTTGTCATATTTTCATGACAAGTAGACAGAAAAATCTGACCAAGTCAGACTTTTCAGACTGCTCCGACTCCGCACAGGGGGACGCCCCATGACGCAACACCAGGCACAACCCGCGCCACGACCCGCCAGCGAAACCTCCGCCGCCTCGCCGGGCCGGACGGCAAGAGGCCCGCGGGCCCGGTTGCGCCGCAAGCGCCCGGCCCTGCGCTGGAACATCCAGACCTTCATCGGCCCGGCGGTGCTGGTGGCCCTGTGGGGCGTGCTGCTGCTGGCCCTGTACCAGTGGAACGCCCGCAACGAGGCGGCCCACGTGCGCGAACTGGCGCTGCTGCAAGCCCGGGCGTTCTTTTCGCAGATCGTCTCCACCAGGGCCTGGAACGCGGCCCATGGGGGAGTGTTCGTGCAGACCAGCGAACTGGGCCAGCCCAACCCCTGGCTGCCGCCCGACCAGCGCACCCTGATGGCCGCCGACGGCGCGCTGCTCACCCGCATGAACCCGGCCTACATGACCCGCCAGATCTCGGAATTCCTCACCACCAGCCAGGGGGTGAGCTTTCGCATCACCAGCCTGCACCCCCTGCGGCCCGAAAACGGAGCCGACCCGTGGGAGGCCCAGTCGCTGCGGTCCTTCGGCCGGGGCGAACGGGAAACCTTCACCCTGGTGCAGTCCCCGAACGACGAACACCCCCACCCGGCAACGGCAGGCACCGCCGGTGCGGACACCCGGCACGGCCCCAGTTTCCGCTACATGGCCCCGCTGATGACCGACCAGACCTGTCTGGGCTGCCACCGCACCGCCGACGACACCGTGGGCGGGTTGCGCGGGGGCATCAGCGTGTCCATCGCGGCCACGCCGCTGCTGGCCCTGGAGCGCCAGCGCCTGGACCAGATGGGGATGGCCTATGCCATCATCGGGGTGGTGGGGCTGCTGGGCATCGGGGGGGCGTCGTTGCAGGTCAGCCGCAAGAAGGCCCTGGCGGAGGCGGCCAACCGTATGAAAAGCGCCTTTCTGGCCAACATGAGCCACGACATGCGCACCCCGCTCACCGGCATCATCGGCATGGCCGAACTGCTGTCCGGCTTCCAGCCCGGGCAGGAGGCGGGAGCCCGCGCCGCGCCCGCCGCGCCGCCTCCCGCCGGTGCATCCATATATGAGGATACCCCCGCCGCCGAACGCCAGGCCCGCTACAACGAATACCTCGGGCAGTTGCGTTGCGCGGCCGCCAACCTTCTGGAAATCGTCAACGACATCACGGATTTCTCGTGCCTGGAATCGGGCCGGATGCGCCTTGCGCCGCGCACCTTCCGGCTGCGCCCCGCGCTGGAGGCGTGCCTCGGGCTGTTCCGCTTCGCGGGCGAACGCAAGGGGCTTTCGCTGTCGCTGCACGTGGCGGAAAACGTTCCCGACGCGCTGCTGGGCGACGACTTCCGGCTGCGCCAGGCCCTCGGCAACCTCATCGGCAACGCGGTGAAGTTCACCCGCGCAGGGGGCATCGCCGTGGTGGTGAACCTGATGCCGGAACCCGCGCCGCACCGTCCCCCCATGTCCGCCGGACCGGCCCCGGCCGGGGCGGCCCCCCGCGACGTGCTGCTGCGTTTCGCCGTGGTGGACACGGGCGTGGGCATTCCGGCGGAGCAGCAGGAATCCATCTTCGAAAGTTTTGTGCAGGGCGAGGCGGCCAGTTCGCTGTGCCTTGGCGGCACCGGGCTGGGCCTTGCCATCTCGCGCGAGATCGCCCGCATGCTGGACGGCGACATCGGCGTATCCAGTTCGCCGGGCACGGGCAGCGAATTCTGGTTCACCGCCCGGTTCACCGTGGCGGGTCCGCCCGCTGCCGACGGCGACGCCACGGACGGTGGCGGCTCCCCCGAAGCACCGAACGTCTGCCCGGTGGCGTCAATGGCGGCGGCAGCCGACACCGGACCTGCGGAACAGCCCGGCCCGGCCGCCGCACCGTTGCGGCTGCTGGTGGCCGACGACAACCCGGTGAACCGGCTGTTCATGCAGGACGTGCTGCGCGGGGCGGGGCACCAGGTGGCCGTGGCCGTGGACGGAACGCAGGCCCTGCGCCTGCTGGAGGAATTACGGCCGGACCTGGCCCTGCTGGACGTGCGCATGCCCGGCTGCGACGGCATCGAGGTGGTGCGCCGCCTGCGCACCGGTGAAGTGCCGGGGGTCGCGCCGGACATGCCGGTGCTGGCCGTCACCGCGTCGGCCGTGGGCCGCGAGAGCGCCGCCCTGCTCGGCGCGGGCATGACCGGTTGCGTGTGCAAGCCGCTGACCGCCGCCATGCTGCTGGCCGCCGTGGCCGACGCCGCCGCCGGGGGCACCCCCCTGGAATGCCCCGGAACCGGCGGCTACGCGGCGG
>JALHHV010000143.1:4849-6491 GCA_022837365.1 Desulfovibrio sp.
TGCCAGGCATTCCTGGACGAGGTGGACGCCCGGCGCGCCGCCCTGGTCGCCGCCGTGCGCGAGGACCGGCGGCAGGACGCCCTGCGCGAGGCGCACGCCCTGCGCAATTCGGCGGGCATGCTGCGCCTTTCGGCCCTGCACGGCCTATGCGACGCCATGGAAAGCGCGGCCGCCCGCCCGGCCGGATCGCCCGACGGGCATCTCGGCGACCTGCTGGATCAACTGCTGCCGATGCTGGACGCGGGCGTGGCCCGCGTGCGCGCTGTCACAACCGGCGAATCCGACGCCGCAACGCCGGGAACCGCCCCGGCGAAGGAGATGCACCGCTGATGGCCCGCATACTCGTGGTGGACGACGAGGCCATGGTCCGCACCATGCTGCGCGAGGTGGCCGTGGGCATGGGGCACGAGGCGCTCACCGCCGCCACCCTGGACGAAGGGTTGCGCCTCGCCGCCACCTCCGGCCCCGACGTGGTCTACCTGGACGTGCTGCTGCCCGACGGCAACGGCCTGGCCCACGTGACCACCTTCGGCCGCCTGCCGTGCGCCCCGGAGATCATCGTGGTCACCGGCTTCGGCGATGCCGACGGCGCGGAAACCGCCCTGCGCCACGGGGTGTGGGAATACCTGCAAAAGCCCCTGCGCGTGCAGGACATCACCCTTTCGCTGTCCCGCGTGCTGGCCTACCGCACCGGCCGGGCCCGGCGCGGGCTGGGCAACGGCCACGGCGTCCCCCCTGCGGCGCACGGCGGCAACGGCCGGGACGTAGCGGCCCAGACCACGCCGCCCGCCGCCCCGCAACCTTCCCCCCTCTACCGCGAGGGCATCGTGGGGAACAGCCCGGCCCTCGACGCCGCGCTGGAACTGATGGCCGAGGCGGCGGCCAGTTCGGTCAACGTGCTGGTGCTGGGCGAAACCGGCACCGGCAAGGAACTGTTCGCCCGCGCCGTGCACCGCAACAGCGCGCGCGCGGCGGGGCCGTTCGTCACCCTGGACTGTGCGTCGCTGACCGAAAACCTGGTGGAAAGCCAGTTGTTCGGCCACGTGCGCGGGGCCTTTACCGGCGCGGACCGCAGCCGCGACGGGCTGCTGCGCCTGGCCCACGGGGGCACGCTGTTCCTGGACGAAATCGGCGACCTGCCCCTGTCCATCCAGGGGGCCTTCTTGCGGGCGCTGGAATTGCGGCGGTTCCGCCCGGTGGGGGCCAGCAAGGAGGTGGAAAGCGACTTCCGCCTGGTGGCCGCCACCAACAAGGACCTGCACGAAATGGTGCGGCTGGACATGTTCCGCAGCGACCTGCTGTACCGGCTGCGCGGCCTGACCATCACCCTGCCCCCGCTGCGCGAGCGCGCGGAAGACCTGCCCGGCCTGTGCGCCTGGGCGGTGGACCGGTTCTGCCAGCGGCACGACCTGCCCCCCAAGTTCCCGGCCGAAGACTTTCTGGAGACCGTGGCCAGCTACCCGTGGCCGGGCAACGTGCGCGAACTGGTGCACGCCGTGGAGCGCGCCTGCGCCGCCGCGCGCGACGAAACCACCCTGTACGCGCGGCAACTGCCCACGGAAATCCGGGTGCGGGTGGCCCGCGACAGGATGGACGGTCACGCGGCGTCCGCCCCGCCAGTCCTGCCAGTTCCCCCTGTCGC
>JALHHV010000576.1 GCA_022837365.1 Desulfovibrio sp.
CTGATGGTGCAGGGCACCTGCTCCAACGCGGGCAAGAGCATCCTTGCCGCCGCGTTCTGCCGCATCTTCCTGCAGGACGGCCTGCGCGTGGCCCCGTTCAAGGCGCAGAACATGGCGCTCAATTCCTGCGTCACCCCCGACGGCCTGGAGATGGGCCGGGCGCAGGCGGTGCAGGCGGCGGCCTGCCGTCTCGATCCGGACGTGCGCATGAATCCGGTGCTGTTGAAGCCCTGTTCCGACGTGGGCTCGCAGGTCATCGTCATGGGGCGTCCGGTGGGCGTCATGCGGGTGCGCCAGTACGTGGACTACAAGCCGCAAGCGCGCGACGCGGCCTTTGCCGCCTACGACAGCCTGGCGGCGGAGCACGACGTGATGGTCATCGAGGGGGCGGGCAGCCCGGCGGAAATCAACCTGAAGGCCCACGACATCGTGAACATGGCCATGGCCCGCCACGCCGGGGCGCGGGTGCTGCTGGTGGGCGACATCGACCGGGGCGGGGTGTTCGCGGCGCTGGTGGGCACCATGGAACTGCTGGACGGCTGGGAGCGCGACCTGGTGGCGGGCTACCTGCTGAACAAGTTCCGGGGCGACGCCAGCCTGCTGGACCCGGCGCTGGACTTCATGAGGGAACGGACCGGCCGTCCCGTGCTGGGCGTGGTGCCGTACCTGCGCGACCTGGGCCTGCCGGAAGAGGATTCCGTGACCTTCAAGGAAGGGCTGCCCATCGTGCTGGTGGACTTGCCGCACATCAGCAATTTCACCGACGTGGACGCCCTGCGCGGAGAGCCGGACGTGCGGCTGCGCGTGGCCCGCGTCCCGGCGGACCTCGCGGGATCGGCCGGACCGGGGGGGCGTTACCCGGATGCGGTGATCCTGCCCGGCAGCAAGAACACCACCGGCGACCTGCGTGCCCTGCGCGCCTCGGGCATGGCCGGGGAGTTGGCGCGCCTTGCGCGCGACCCGGACGGGCCGGTGGTGGCGGGCATCTGCGCCGGGTTGCAGATGCTGGGCCTTTCCGTGGCCGACCCGCTGGGGCTGGAAGGCGGCGGGCGCGAGCAGGGGCTGGGCCTGCTGCCGGTGCGCACCGAACTGGCGGCGGAAAAGACCCTGCGCCGCACGGC
>JALHHV010000144.1 GCA_022837365.1 Desulfovibrio sp.
CCCCGCAGGAACCCCGCCATGACCGACACCGCAGCCAGCATAGCCGCCATCCTCCGTGCGGAGGACGACATCCTTGTGGCCAGCCACGCCAACCCGGACGGCGACGCCGTGGGGTCCATGGCGGCTGTGGCGCACGTGCTGCGGGCCTTGGGCAAGCGGTTCCGGCTGTACAACACCAGCGGGGTGCCGCACCAGTACGGCTGGGTGGACATGGGCGGCCCGGTGGCGCGCACCTGGGCGGAACTGGAAGGGTTCACGCCGCGCCTGGCGGTGATCCTGGACTGCGGCGACGCGCACCGCGTGGGCGGCGACTTGCAGGCGAGGCTGCCGGAGTTGCGCAGCGTGAACATCGACCATCACCAGGGCAATCCGATGTTCGGCACGGTGGGCAACTGGGTGGAGCCGCACCTGGCGGCCACCTGCCAGATGGCGGGCATGCTGGCGCGCGAACTGGGCGTGCCGCTTTCCGGCCCGCTGGGCGAGGCGGTGTACCTGGGCATGTGCACGGACACCGGCAACTTCTGCTACGGCAGCACCAGCGGCGACCTGCTGGAACTGGCGGCGGAGATCGTGCGGCTGGGACTGCAACCCGGCCTGTTCCACGACCGGCTGGAAAACAACTGGTCCATCGGCCGCATGCGGCTGTGGGGCGCGCTGATGCAGGGCATAGAGCTGCACTGCGGCGGCGCGGTGGCGGTGTCGGTGATCACCGACGACATGTTCGCGCTGCACGGAGCGGACAAGGAAGACCTGGAAGGGTACGCCTCGCAGTTGCGCCGTCTGGGCGGGGTGCGCGTTTCGCTGATGGTGCGCGGCGACGGCTCGGGCCGCAGCAAGATCAGCTTGCGCTCCAGCGGCACGGATGACGTGCGCGTGGTGGCGGCGGCCTTTGGCGGCGGCGGCCACCGCAACGCGGCCGGGGCCGAGTTGGACATGGAACCCCACGCGGCCGCGCGCGCCGTGCTGGCGGCCATTCCCGCGCAGCTTGCGCCCTGCGGCAAAGAGGCATAAGGTATATGGCTGTCCTGCCAGCGCAGCAGCACGGCCTTCTGGTGCTGAACAAGCCCCAGGGCCCCACCTCGGCGCAGTGCATCGCCAGGGTGAAGCGGCTCGGCCAGAAAAAGATCGGACACGCGGGCACCCTCGATCCCATGGCGAGGGGGGTGCTCCTTGTGTTGCTGGGGCATGCGACAAAGATTTCCGGCCACCTGATGGCCGACGGCGAAAAGGTGTACCTGGGCACCCTTCGCCTTGGCGCCACCACCGACACGTGGGACGCGGAAGGCAGCGTGACGGCCACCGCCCCGTACGACCACGTGACCCCGGACGACATCCGGCGCGAGGTGGAAAACTGGCTGGGCAGCACCGAACAGGAGGTGCCGCCCTACTCCGCCGCCAAGCACCAGGGACAGCCCTTGTACAAGCTGTCCCGGGCCGGGCGCGAGACGCCGGTGAAGACGAAGACCGTCGAAATTTCGCGGGCGCAGGTCGTATCGGTCGACCTGCCGTTCGCGACCTTCCGGGTGACGTGCAGTTCCGGCACCTACATACGGTCCCTGGCCCACAGCTTGGGGATACGTTTAGGGTGCGGCGCCATGCTTACGGAACTCACCCGGGAGTACAGTCACCCGTTCGGCCTTGACGAGGCGCACGAGCTTGATGCCGTGCTCGCCGAGCCCGAGCGGTTGCCGGAGCGGGTCATACCCGTCACGCGTGCCCTGCCCCACTGGCCCAAGCTGCGCATCGGCGCGGCGCAGGAAGCGGCGGTACGCAACGGGACGGCCCTGCCTTACGTGCCCGAGGCCATGGCGCAACTGCCGTTCGCCGAAGGGCTGAAGGCCATCATGCTCGCTCCGGACGACACGCCCGTGGCCCTGGCCGAGACGCGCATCGTGAACGCGCAGCCGGTCTGGACCGTGCTTCGGGGACTGTGGAGCCAGTAACAACCGCATGGAGGAAACAGCTGTGGTCATGGACGTCGATCAGAAGAAGGGCATCATTGACGTGCACGCGAAGCACGAAGGCGACACCGGGTCGCCCGAAGTGCAGGTCGCGCTGCTCACCGCCCGCATCGAGCAACTCACCGGACACTTCAAGGTGCACAAGAAGGACTTCCACTCGCGCACCGGCCTGCTCAAGCTGGTCGGCCAGCGCCGGAAGCTTCTGAAATACCTCAAGAACAAGGACGTTCAGCGCTACCGTGCGCTGATCGAGAAGCTCGGCCTGAGAAAGTAATCCGCCATCGGCCGGGGCCCGGCGTCACGTGACGCCGGGCCCCGTGCGATGCATATGGGCGCCGAGTCGCCCCCAACACGCAGCGTGAAGGGGGGTCCGGGAAGAGCGCCATGCCGGAGCCGGAACACCGGCCCGGCCACACCATGACGGCACGACGCCGCAGGCCACACCCCGCCACGTCATGGCCTTCTCCCCGGAATCCCCTTCGCTGCATCGAGAAGGAACGCAACAATGGAAAGCGTTTTCGACGCCACGCGCGTCTCCGCCACGGTTGGCGGAAAAGAGATCATCCTCGAGACCGGCCGCCTCGCCAACCAGGCGCACGGCGCGGTCTGGGTGCAGTGCGGCGGCACCGTGGTGCTGGTCACCGCGTGCACCCAGCCCATGGAACGCGACATGGGCTTTTTCCCGCTGACCGTGGACTACTCCGAAAAGATGTACGCCGCGGGCCGCATTCCCGGCAGCTTCTTCCGCCGCGAAATCGGCCGCCCCAGCGAGCGCGAAACCCTGGTCTCCCGCCTCATCGACCGTCCGGTGCGCCCCCTGTTCACCAAGGGCTTCCGTGACGAAGTGCAAATTCTCGCCAACGTCATTTCCGCCGACCAGGAAAACGACAGCGACGTGCTGGCCCTTACCGGCGCTTCCGCCGCGTTGTGCATCTCGCCCATTCCCTTCGAAGGCCCGGTGGCGGGCGCGCGCATCGGCCGCGTGAACGGCGAGTTCGTGCTGAACCCCACCCTGAAGGAAATGGAGGCCAGCGACCTCGCCATCGTCATCGCCGCCTCGCGCGACTCCGTGGTGATGGTGGAAGGCGAAGCCCAGTTCGTGCCCGAGGACGTCATCGTGGCCGCCCTGGAATGGGCCCACAAGGAAATCCAGCCGCTCATCGACGCCCAGCTCAAGCTGATGGAACTGGCGGGCAAGGCCAAGATGGCCGTGACCCCGCCGGTGGAAAACACCGAGTTGAAGGCCCGCGTCGAGGAACTGGCCACCGCCGAACTGGAAAAGGCCCTGCGCATCCCCGAAAAGATGGCCCGCAAGGACGCCCGCAAGGCCGTGAAGGAGAAGGTGCTCGAAGCCCTGCTGGCCGACCCGGCCCTGGCCGAGAACCCCAACCTTGGCCGCGAAGTGGGCGACATGCTCGGTTCGCTGGAAAAGGTGCTGGTGCGCCGCCGCATCCTGAAGGAAGGCACCCGCATCGACGGCCGCGACACCAGGACCGTGCGCCCCATCCTCATCGAGGCTGGCCTGCTGCCCCGCGCCCACGGCTCCGCGCTGTTCGCGCGCGGCGAAACCAAGTCGCTGGTGGTGGCCACCCTTGGCAGCTCCACCGACAGCCAGCGCATGGATTCGCTGGTGGGCGACGTGACCAAGAAATTCATGCTGCACTACAACTTCCCCGCCTACTCGGTGGGCGAAGTGAAGATGTCGCGCGTGTCCCGCCGCGAAATCGGCCACGGCGCCCTTGCCGAAAAGGCGCTGAAGCCGGTGCTGCCCGTTGACGATTCCTTCCCCTTCACCCTGCGCGTGGTGGCGGAAACCATGGAATCCAACGGCTCCTCGTCCATGGCCGCGGTGTGCGGCGGCAGCCTTTCGCTGATGGACGCGGGCGTGCCCGTCACCGCCCCGGTGGCCGGGGTGGCCATGGGCCTGATCAAGGAAGAGGGCGAGTACCTGGTGCTCACCGACATCCTTGGCGATGAGGACGCCCTGGGCGACATGGACTTCAAGATCGCGGGCACGGCCGAAGGCATCACCGCGGTCCAGATGGACATCAAGATCACCGGCCTGCCCACCGAGGTCATGGCCCGCGCCATGGCCCAGGCCCGCGAGGCGCGCCTGCACATCCTGGGCGAGATGGCCAAGGTGCTGGAAGCTCCCCGCACCGAGCTTTCCAAGTACGCGCCGCAGCATGCCGAGGTGTTCGTCAACCCCGACGTCATCCGCATCATCATCGGCCCCGGCGGCAAGAACATCAAGGCCATCACCGCCGCCACCGGCGCGTCCATCGACATCGAGGACAGCGGCAAGGTCTCCATCTTCGCGCCCACCTTCGAGGCCATGGAAATGGCCCGCGAAATGGTGCAGTACTACGACCAGCGCGCGGAACTGGGCAAGAACTACGTGGGCAAGGTGCGCAAGGTGCTGGAAATCGGCGCCATCGTCGAAATCCTGCCCAACCTCGAAGCCCTGGTGCACATCTCGCAGCTGGACACCAACCGCGTGGAACAGGCGGGCGACGTGGCGCGCCTTGGCGAGGACATGACCGTCAAGGTCATCGAGATCAACGGCGACCGCATCCGCGCCAGCCGCAAGGCCGTGCTGCTGGAAGAGCAGGGCGTCGAATGGAACCCCGAAGACACCGCCCGTCCGTCCGGCCCGCCGCGTGATCGCGGTGACCGTGGCGACCGCCGTGGCGGCGACCGTGGGGACCGGGGCGGCCGCGGCGGTGATCGCGGCCGTGGCGGCGACCGTGGCCGTGGCGGCGACCGCCGCTAGGCGCACGCCGCATCACAGCGCACCAAAACGCCTTGCATTGACGACGGGCGCGGGGCCATCCCCGCGCCCGTTTTTCGTTGCCGCGCCGCCTAATGGTCGCAGGTGTTGGCCCCAAGCTCCAGGCGGTTGCCGAACCATGCCGACACGAGGTCCGCCGGATCGGAGGCGGGCGCGCCCACCAGCACCTGCACGCCCCGTTCTTCCAGCAGTTGGCGCGCCCGTGCGCCCATGCCCCCGGCAATGACCAGCCGGGCGCCCGTCTCCGCTATCCACGCGGGCAGCACACCCGGCTCGTGGGGCGGGGGCGTCAGCAGTTCCCGGTCCTTCACCGTGCCGTTGCCGGGGTCCACGGTCAGCACGGCGAACTGTTCGCAATGGCCGAAGTGCTGGCACAGCCTGCCTGCCGCCAGCGGAATGGCGATCTTCATGTCCGATGCTCCCTGCGGCGCAGGGCCGCCGTTGTCGCTGGCCGGGGTTGCCGCCGCCGTTGCCGGGGTTCCCGGCGCGGGCGGGCACACCGCTCCTGCGGCCCGCACCAGCGGTTCAAAGGCCCGGATCACCGGGTGCGCCGGTTCCTGCCCGGCGGCCGGGTCCGTATCCAGCAGGCTGCGCCCTGCGTCACCGGCGCTGGTCAGGTCGGGGTGCAGGGGAATGCTGCCCAGGAACGGCACGCGGGACTCGCGCGCCAATTGCTCGCCGCCCCCGGCGGGAAACAGTGGAGTCAGTTCGCCGCATTTGGGGCACACGTAGCCGCCCATGTTCTCGACGATGCCCAGAATGGGGTTGCCGACCTGGCGGCAGAACCCCACGGACCGCCGCACGTCGTCCACGGCCACCCCCTGCGGCGTGGTGACCACCACCGCGTGCGCGTCCGGCCCCAGCAGTTGCAGCACCGAAAGCGGCTCGTCCCCGGTGCCGGGCGGGCAGTCCACCACCAGCACGTCCAGGTCGCCCCAGCGCACGTCCACCAGAAACTGCCGCACCATGCCCATCTTCACCGGGCCGCGCCAGATTACCGGCACTTCCGGGTCGGGCAAAAAGAATCCCAGCGACATCACCCGCAGATTCGGCCCCGCGCTTACCGGGGCCATCCAGCCTTCGCCCGCCACGGGCCTGGCCCGGCCAAGCCCCAGCATGCGCGGCACGCTGGGACCGTGCACGTCCACGTCCAGCAGGCCCACTTTGCGCCCGGTGCGGGCAAGGCCTACGGCCAGGTTCACGGCCACGGTGCTCTTGCCCACGCCGCCCTTGCCGCTCAGCACCACCAGTTTGGCGCCCACCCGTCCGGCCAAGCGCACCGGGGTTTCCGCGCCGTCGCCCGGTCCGACGGCGTCATCCCCGGCATGTTCACCCTGCCCGGCATGATCACCCTGCCCGGCATGTTCGTCCCGGCCGCCGCAGCCGGATCCGGTGCAGCCGCCAGTGGCCTCCACGTGCCGTTCCCCGCCGCAACCGGCCCCGCCGCAGCCGCAACCGTGCTCCTGTTCGTGCGTGTCCGTACCCATGGCTACCAGTGTCCTTCCCGGTCGGGCTCCGTCGCCGGGGCCAGGCTGCCTTCCGCCAGGGAACGCAGGGCCTGGCGCGCGGTGGCGTGCGTTGCAAGATAGATGGCGATGCCGCCCCGCCGCAGCGCCGTGTATGCCTTGGGTCCCACGTGGCCGGTGATCACGGCCTCCGCCCCGGCGTCGGCGGCGGCCTGCGCGGCCTGGATGCCCGCGCCCTGGGCCAGCGACATGTTGCAGGCCGTATCCAGCCTGCGCACCGCCCCCGTGGCCGTATCGCACAGCAGATAGCCTTGCGCCCGCCCGAAACGCGGGTCCAGGCGGGCGTCCAGAAGGGCGTCGCCCTCCGCCGCGCCGGGCGGGGCGTCCGGCACGTTGTCCTGTACGGTGATGAGAACCTGCATGGTGTCATTCTCCTGCGTTGCGACGCCGCCGCCGAAAGCAGGCTGCGTCCGTTGTGGTGCATGGGCCGCCGCGCCGTGGCCCGCCGCCCCTGCCATCGAGGGGACGGCATCCGGGCATGGCAAGCGTATCCGGCCTGCCCCGCGCAAGAGCGGACAGCACGTCCGCCTCGCTGCCCGAAAGCCACGGCAGGACGGCGATCCCGGCCATCTCCACGGCGTTCCGCCAGCATGGACGGATCCCTCCGCACACCAGCAGGGAAACTCCATGGCGCGACAGAACGTCGATGAGCGGCGCTGAACCGCCATCCGGCACGGGGAGGACGGTCCGTTCCGCCGGAACCCCGCCGGACATGCGCACGCAACGCAGTTCGGCGGCCGTTTCCAGCAGCGTGGCAAGGCGATCCTCGATGCAGGCAAGGCAGACATGGGCATTCATGGCGTCCCC
>JALHHV010000145.1:0-4662 GCA_022837365.1 Desulfovibrio sp.
GTGGCGGCGGACCGCATTTTCAATCAAGCCCCTGCGGAACTCGCGGCCATTTCATCGGCGGTGCGCGGCAACATCCGCTACGCCCGCACCCGCTCCATGAACAGTGACGAAATCTTCGGGGTGCAGGTCATTTCGCCCACCACCTACGCCGTGTTCCGCAACGGCAACATCACCAACCGTGTGATCCTGCCCGGAGAGGCAGGCGGCGTCATCACCCTGCCGGAAGGCGCGGCCTTTTCGGCCACGGGCACGGTCTTTTTCGACCACTGGGGGGCGCCGTGCAGCAACGCGGCAACGCCTCCCGCACGGTTCAACGCCAACGTGTCCGTGACCCTCAGCTATCGCGACGCGTCGGACACCATTACCATCACCCGCAATACGGGGTTCATACCATGACGCGCCCCGCCGCACCGACCGGCCGCGCATGCGGCATGCCACGTCACGCCCGCCGAGCGGCAAACGGCATGACGGGCTTCACGCTTATCGAAATCATTGTCACCATCATCATTGCCGCCATCGTGGGCGTCATGATGCTGCCCCTGACGGGCGCTTCGTTGCGCGGCAGCGCCGAAAGCCTGCTGCGGGCAGAACGGCAGGCCCGCCTTATCGATGTGGTGGAAACCATGACGGCCGACTTCCGGTTCATCTTCAGCAACCCTGATGGCACCGGCGACCCGCTGGACACCTTTTCCGCGAAGGTCGGCAACGTGGGCAGCAACACCACAGTCTACGGCACCTACAGGATTATCGAAAAACGGCTGATAGGGTTCGATTCCAACCATAACGAGACCAGCGGCACGAACATCCTGAAACTCACCATCGAAGTGGAAGGCTCGCGCGTCACCTGCCTTTTCGGACAGTAGGAAGGAGCGGCACATGAACATGCGCGGCTTTACGCTGATAGAAGTCATCGTCGTCCTTATGTTGACGGGGATTTTCGCGGCGGTGGCGGGCACGGGCATTGTCACCGGGATGCGCAGCTTTGTCGAAACCCGGGCGGCGGCAGAGCTTGCCCAGCATGCACAGCTTGTCCAGGACAGGATGGCCCGCGAGATAACCGAACTGACCGAGGCCAAAAGCGGCAGCACGGCGCAGAAGATAGTGATCGGCAACATTTCCGGCGACCGCACCGTGGAATACGACAGCGCCAGCCGCGAAATCGTCATCATCTCGCCCGCTTCCGGCTCCGGCACCTACCGGGACACGCTGGCCGACAATGTGGCCGCGTTCGGTCTGCGCTACTTCCGGGGAGAAGACAACGTCTCGTCCACATGGCCGCCTTCCAGCGGGGTTGACCCGCGCGAACTGGCCGCCGTGGAGGTGAGCTTCACCCTGACCTCTCCCATCGGCGTAGAGCGGCAGTTCGTTACCCGCATCGTGCCGCGCAACAACCAGAACATGGGCGGCAACCTGCCCAGCACGGAAATTCCCTCGCTGGCCAAGTACGACTTCTGCTTCATCGCCACCGCCGCCTACGGCGACATCGACCACCCGGTCGTGACGGCCCTGCGGGAATTCCGGGACCAACGGCTTCTGCCGTACGCCCCCGGCAGGGCCATGGTGCGGGCCTACTACGCCGTGGGGCCGTATCTTGCCCGCCTGGTGGAGGATGCCCCGCACGCACAGGCCGCGCTGCGGACCGCGCTGCACCCCGTTGCCGCGCTGGCTTTCCTTGCGGTGCACGCCCCGGCGCATCTTGCGCTGTCAGCCTTGTTGTGCGTGGCCCTTGTGGCCGCCGTTGCCCGCGCATTACGTACAAGACCGGAGGGTGATGCCATGTACACGCAACGTGGCGCGGTACTGCTCAGCACCATTGTCACCATCGTGACCTTTGCGGCGCTGGCCGCCGGCGTGGTGGCCCTCATGACATCATCCACCCAAAGCGGGTATTTCGTCACGCAGGGGGACCAAGCCTACTACCTTGCCGAGGCGGGCTTCAACGCCGCCGCCAGCATGTACCTGCACGAAGGCGAAGGCGACACCGAACAGGATCTCGCCCGCAAGGAACTGCTGGAACGTTTTTCGGACAAACCCTTCTCGCTGGGCAGCGCCGGGTCTTTCAGGCTTGAGGCGGAACCCTACTGGTTCGAAACGATATCCAGTACCAACAACAGCATCACTGCAAAGATATATGGCGTCCGCAGGCCCGCAGTCAGCCACGCGGGCAGGCTGCGCATAGGCCAAAGCAGCACCACCGTGGCCTTCAGCAGCGTGTCCAACAGCGGGAGCGGGTCGAGCATCACCTTTTCGGGCATCACCAACCTTTCGGGCATCACGAACGATACCGACATCTTTCTTTCCGCACGGGCCACAGTGGATACCTCTGTCGGCAAGGGCGGCACCCTCACGCTGACAGGCAATTCCAACGCACTTGCCAACTTTCCGGAATTCAACGGTATGTTCACCGTGCGCGGAGAAGGCAACAGCGGCAACCTTGCCTACGTATACCGCAAGCGCGATGGCGCAACACTGCAAGACGTGCGCCTTGCCGACGGGCAGGCGGACGAGGAATGGCCGCTGGTGATCCGCTCCGGGTCGGACGTCACGCTGGAGCGCTTTCTGCGCCTGTACTCCACGGGAGTCACGCCCGACGGCACGGAACGCCTTGTGACCTACAACGTACCCATTGGCGGGATTTCCGGCGGGGTGTTCAACAAGGAACGCTTCGTGGACAGCTTCGACACCGCGGGCGATCCAAGCAACAGGTGGGTCCAGGGCGGGGAGGAGAAAGGCCAACTGGGCGACCATTCCGTGGTCACTGTCGATGGCAGCACGGCGTTGAAGGTGACGGAAATGAAGATGGCTGCGGAACGTCCGTCGGGCGGCTTCATTTCGTGGCTCATCGCCATCGTGCGGGCCATCGGCTCCTGGCTGACGGGCAGCAACCAGTGGAGCACCATATTCTTCGACTGGTCGAAAACCAATATCAACATGGCGCGGGCATGGCTGGATGCAGGCAAGAACCTGAGCTACGACGCGCAGGTAAAGGTGTACGCACAGCAAGCCGATAATAACAACTCGACCCCGAAAGACTGGGAGCTTGAACTGTTCGGCGGCATGCTATTGCGCGGCGCGCAAAACGGTGACGACCTCGACGGTATCGGCCTATCCTTCGTGCGCAGCTACCGCGAGAGGGAACGACGGCAGACCTGCACTATCATCTGCTGGGGAGACTGGACGGCATGGTCCGGGTACAGTCTTTCGACCTCCGTGGATAACAAACTGATACCGGGATACGTCAGCCCCACGGACTTCGGCCCGCTGTTCGGCGAGATATCCGGTCATACTCTGTACAAAACCACTAAATCCACGCGGGTGCTGGGCGGAGAAATCGAGCGGGAAACGCAGTATTCCCACCCCGCCATCGTGCTGTGGGCACGCGAAAACGGCCAGTTCCGCTGGCTGGCCTACAAACGGCTGCACGCAGCGAACATAGTGAATAGCAACAACAAGTATAAGTTACGCAACTGGTCCACCCTGCTGATGCGCATAACCGAAGGCCGCGACCTGGGCTTTACTCACGCGGGAGGGTCCGCCACGGCCGACTTCAACTACGGCGATTTCGTGGAAACCAAGAACGCCGAAAGCATAACCGTGGGCCGGGGCCGCGTCATCGGCCCGCCCATTGTCACCAGCCAGGGGTGGAACCAATCGACGGGCGTATGGAACAGCGGCGCAGCCGGAACACTGGTGCTGAGCAACGTGGAAGGCACCATGGGCAGCGGCAACCTGGTGGTCAACAACACCCAGGTCGCGCAAAGCACGGCAACCCCCGGCGGCAAGGCCACCTACCTGCGCGTCTATTACGGCGGGGCCACGAGAACCGGCGGCGACAATATACCCGCCAATGAAGGCAGCAGGGCCAACGCCCGCCTTGCAGCGGGCCAAAGCCCCAAATGGACGCCGGATGACTACGCCCCGTGGACCGGCGCCAACGGCAGCGAGCACGACAACTTCACCCTTGTGGAATGGGAGGGCGTGGCCAGCGGCGTAAACGGCATGAACGAAATCATCGCAACGCAGGGCCACACCAAGTCGATACTGAAACTGAACGGCTTTACGACATCCGACGCGGACCCCAGTACCGACCCGAACGCACGCCCCCCGGTCATCGAGGGCATCGCCCTTGTCAGTGCGGGGTCCACGGGCACCACCATCGCCTTTGACGACTTCGGCCTGCAAATCGACATTCGCGGTGGGCAGGGCTTCCTGCCGCCCATCCAGCAGTAGGCGCGACGGGCTGCGGCGCGGAGACGGAACGCGGCGGAAGCGGCGGGAAGGAAAGTCAGGAAAATTACAGCGAAGAGGAGCGGCATGGCCGCGCACCAAGGAGTGCGCGCGGTCAGCGCCGAAACAAGCGCGCCCCCCTGCGGTTCGGGGGGCGCGTCACCGTGACGGGCAAGGGAAGGAACGGGAAAGCGGAAGGAAGGCGCGCGGCGGCGGAACGCGGACGCCCCCGAAGGCGGTATGGCCTACTGACCGCCGCCATCGCCCGGTGCGTCACCGGACGCGCCGCCGGGGGCGTCACCGGACGGTTCGCCCTCTCCGGAATCCAGCAGGCGCAGGCGGCTTTCCACCTCGTTGATGCGGTTCGTCACGTCGTTCTGGTAATAGCGCGAACGCTGCTTGGCGTAGCCGTCTCCGGCGGAACGGGCACGCCGG
>JALHHV010000145.1:4699-5126 GCA_022837365.1 Desulfovibrio sp.
GTGTTCCAGGGCCTTGCGCTCCAGTTCCCTGCGGTCCGGCGCGGACTGCACGGCGGGCAGCATCTGCCCGTCGGGACCGATGGCGGGCTGGCCGGGTTGCACCGGCTGGCCATCCGGGCCAATGTGCACGGGTTGGCCGTCGGAACCCAGCACGGGCTGGCCGGCCGGCCCTACCAACACTCCGTCCACCACGCGCGTGCCGTCCACGCCAGGGGCGAGGGTGTCCGTGGTGCCGGACGAATCGGGCAGACCGGGCCGTCCCGCTCCGGGCGTGGCCTTCAGGCTTTTCATGTCGGCGGGGGCCTGCGCCGGGGGCTGGTCGGAAATATGCTTCACGCCCTTCTCGTCGGTCCAGATGTAGACCTTGCCGCCCAGGGCAACGCCCGGCGCAACCAGCAACCCGGCCACCAGCAACGCCGCAAGCGGC
>JALHHV010000146.1 GCA_022837365.1 Desulfovibrio sp.
GAGCATGGTCAGACGGTCGCCGAGCTGTTCGGCGGTGCCTTCGAAGGGAACGAATTCGCGCAGCCAGGCAAGGGACAGCAGCATGGGGCTACTCCATGAGAAAGTTTGCGAAGGGGCAGGCGTCGCCAGGCGTTCTTACGCCTCCGGCGGGCAGGGGACCTTGTCCCCTGCACCCCTTCCGGGCGGGGCAGGACTACCCCGCAGAAGCATTCGAAAAACGGTGGTCATGACAGCAGCAACCCCGAATGAGGGATTTCGTTCGCTGGCAAGGAGGGCAAGCCTTGGCCGAGGCGAGCGTACTTTTCCCGTACGTGACTCTCGCGCAACCGGGGCACAAGGCGCGCCCGACGCCGCCAGCGGGCGAAAGACCCATCCGGGGCCAGTGGCTACGTAAACTGCGACAGAAACCGCACATCATTCTCGAAAAACATGCGCAGGTCGCCGATACCGTACTTGAGCATGGCCACGCGTTCCACGCCGAGGCCGAAGGCGAAGCCGGTGTACTCTTCTGGATCATAGCCCACGGCGGTGAACACGGCGGGGTCCACCATGCCGCAGCCCAGGATTTCGACCCAGCCGGTGGTCTTGCACACCCGGCAGGGTTCGTTGCCACCTCGGCGCTGGGCTCGGTGAAGGGGAAGAAGCTGGGGCGGAAGCGGACCCTGGTGTCGCCGCCGAACACGGTGCGCAGGAACGAGGTGAGCGTGCCCCGCAGGTCGGCCATGCTCACGCCCTTGTCCACCATCAGTCCTTCGATCTGGTGGAACATGGGGGTGTGCGTGATGTCCGAGTCGCGGCGATAGACCTTGCCGGGGGCGATGATGGCCACCGGGGGCTTGCGCGCCAGCATGGTGCGCACCTGCAACGGCGAGGTGTGGGTGCGCATCAGGATGGACTCGGTGACGTACAGGGTGTCCTGCATGTCGCGCGCCGGGTGTTCGGCGGGCATGTTCAACGCTTCGAAGTTGTAGTGGTCCATCTCCACTTCCGGCCCGGTCACGATGTCGTAGCCGAGGCCCCGGAACACGGAGCAGATTTCCTCCATGACCAGGGTGTCCGGGTGCAGCGAACCGCGCCACGGCGCGCGGCCGGGCAGGGTCGGGTCGAAGCGCGAAAGCGCGGCGGCCTCGCTGGCGGCTTCGAGGGTGGCCTTGCGGCCTTCGAAGCGCTCGGTGAGGGCCATCTTGACGCCGTTGGCGGCCTGCCCCAGGCGGGGCCGGTCCTCGGGCGAAAGTTCGGGCAGGCGGCCCATGATCTGCGCAAGACGCCCCTTGCGGCCAAGGAAGGCGACGCGCAGTTCCTCAAGCTCGGTCAATGACGAAGCCTGGTCCAGGCCTCTTTCGAGTTCCGGGACCAGGCTTTCCAGTTCCTTGAGAAGGTCCATGCGTAGAGACCCCGTGGGGGGTTAGTTGAGTTTCGAGGCGGCGAGTTGCGCCAGCTTCGCGAAATCTTCCTTCTCGCGCACGGCAAGGTCGGCAAGCACCTTGCGGTTCAGGGAGATGCCGGCAAGGGTGAGGCCGTGCATGAACTTGCTGTACGACAGGCCGTGCATGCGGGCGCCGGCGTTGATGCGCAGGATCCACAGCTTGCGGAATTCGCGCTTCTTCACCTTGCGGTCGCGGAACGCGTACATCCACGAACGTTCCACGGCCTCGCGGGCGGTGCGGTACAGCTTGCTGCGGCCGCCACGGAAACCCTTGGCCGCGTCCAGATACTTCTTGTGACGCCTGTGGGAGGCGAGACCTCTCTTCACGCGCATGGAATACCTCCATCGTGATCTTGACTCCGCGAGGCGAGAGACCGGGCCAGCGGAGCGGATAAGTGTAAAGTGCGGGAGATGCGCCCCGATAGGGGCTGCCTTTCCGGGCGCTGTCCCGGCAAAGGCAATAACGCCGGACATGGGCGGCATTCAGGAAAATTTCGTTCTCCGGCAAGGAGGACGAGTCTTTTGCGAAGGGAGTGTACTCTTAGGTACTCGACCGGAGCAAAAGGCGAGTCCGACGCAGCCGGAGGGCGAAAGAATCTGAATGGCGTCTATGTCCTAGGCGTAGGGCATCATCCTGCGCACAGCCTTCTCATTGGTGCTGTCCACCGTGGCGGACTGGCCGAGGCGCATGCGGCGCTTGGCGTTCTTCTTCGTGAGGATGTGGCGCAGGTTCTGCTTGCGGCGCTTGAACTTGCCGCTGCCGGTCACGGAGAAGCGCTTGGCGGCGGAACGCCGGGTCTTGATCTTGGGCATTGGATACTCCTTGCCGTTCTCTGCTCGCGCCGAAACCGCCGAAGCGGCGACGGACGCATGACGAAGCCCCCCGCTGGGCGGAGGACCCGGTGTGCCTTCTCAAGGACTGGATCGTCGAAAATTCCCGGTCGGTTGCAGCGGCGCAAACGACCGCACCCCCGGCGAGAGGGGGCATAATGCGATAAAAACGCGCCGGAAGCAAGGGCCGAAACGGCCTATTTCTTCGGCAGCGGAGCGAGCATCATGAACAGGGTGCGGCCTTCGGCGCGGGCTTCCTGGTCGACCTTGGCGATGTCCTTGGTGTCCTCGACGATGCGGTCGAGAATGGACTGGCCGCGGTCCTTGTGGACGATTTCGCGCCCGCGGAAGAACACGGTGACCTTGCAGCGGTCGCCTTCCTCGATGAAGCGGCGGATGTGCCTGACCTTGGTGTCGTAGTCGTGGTCATCCGTCTTGGGCCGGACCTTGATTTCCTTTATCTGGATCACGGTCTGGTTCTTCTTCGCCTCGGCCTTCTTCTTCTGCTGCTCGTACTTGAAGCGCCCGTAGTCCATCACGCGGCACACGGGCGGGTCGGCCGTGGCGGCCACCTCGACGAGGTCGAGACCCTGCTCCTTGGCAAGCGCGATGGCGTCGTTGCGCGACAGGATGCCGAGCTGTTCGCCGTCCGCCCCGATGACCCGCACCTCGCGGGCCCGGACCTGTTCATTGCGCCGCACGCTGTCCTGCGGGATATCGCGGCGCATCCTGTTGTTAGGAGAAGCTATAGCTCATTCCTCCACGTTTGAATGGTTCCTGGCAGTCCGCCCTGATCATATCCGCCACTTCGGCAAGTGTCCTGAGGCCAAGGTTTTCGCCGGTGCGCAGGCGCACGTTGACGCCCCCGGCCTCCACTTCCTTGTCCCCCACCACGAGGATGTAGGGGATCTTTTCCAACTGGGCTTCGCGGACCTTGTAGCCCAGCTTTTCGTTGCGCGTATCGGCCTCCACGCGAAGACCGGTCGCCGCAAGCGTTTCACGCGCGCCCTGGGCGAAATCGTTCTGGGCGTCGGTGACGGTCAGCAGGCGCGCCTGAACCGGGACGATCCACGTGGGGAAGGCCCCGGCAAAGTGCTCAGTGAGCACGCCGATGAAGCGTTCGAGCGAACCCAGGATGGCCCTGTGGACCATAACCGGGCGATGACGCTCGCCATCCTGCCCGATGTACACCAAGTCGAATCGGTCAGGCAAGGTGAAATCGACCTGGATGGTGGACAGCTGCCACTCGCGGCCGATGGCGTCGGTCACCTTCACGTCGATCTTGGGGCCGTAGAAGGCGCCGTCGCCCTCGTTGACGGTGTACGACAGCCCCGCCGTGGCCACCGCGCCGATGAGCGCGTTGGTGGCGCGGTCCCAGTCCTCGTCCGAGCCGATGGACTTTTCCGGCCGGGTGGAGATGACGATGCGGTAGTCGAACCCGAACAGGCCCATCAGGTCGCGCACCAGCGCGATGACCCCGATGATCTCGGCTTCCAGTTGGTCGGGGCGGCACAGGATGTGCGCGTCGTCCTGGGTGAACTGGCGCACCCGCAGCAGGCCGTGCAGCACGCCCGACTTTTCGTGGCGGTGCACCACGCCCAGTTCGAACATCCGGCGCGGCAGGTCGCGGTAGCTGCGCAGGTGGCTCTTGTAGATGAGCATGTGCGAGACGCAGTTCATGGGCTTCACGCCATAGGCGTTGTCGTCGATAACGGTGAAGTACATGTTCTCGCGGTAGTTGTCGTAGTGGCCCGACTTTTCCCACACCTCGCGACGCAGCAGCTGCGGCCCCTGCACCAGTTCGTACCCGCGCTTCAGGTGTTCCTTGCGCAGGAAGTCCTCGAGGATGGTGCGCAGCAGCATGCCCTTGGGATGCCAGTAGACCATGCCGGGGGCGACATCCTCGTGAAAGGCGAACAAGTCCAGCTGCTGGCCCAGCTTGCGGTGGTCGCGGCGCTTGGCCTCTTCGATCTGGTGCAGGTAATCCTTCAGCGCCTTGGGGTCGGCGAAGGCGGTGCCGTACACGCGCGAGAGCATGCGGTTCTTCTCGTCGCCGCGCCAATAGGCTCCGGCCACGGACAGCAGCTTGAACGCCTTGACGAAGCTGGTGTCCGGAATGTGCGGGCCGCGGCACAGGTCCACGAACTGGCCGCTGCGGTACACGGACACCGTGTCCGCCGGGATGTCGCGCACGATCTCGACCTTGTAGGTCTCGCCCATGCCCTCGAACAGGGCGATGGCCTCATCCTTCGACATTTCGGTGCGCGTGAAGGGAAGCGCGGCGGCCACGATCTTCTGCATTTCCGCCTCGATGGCTTCGAGGTCGTCCACGGAGAAGGGGCGCTCGTAATCGAAATCGTAGTAGAACCCGCTGTCGATGGCGGGACCGATGGTCACCTTGACGCCGGGGAACAGCTTCTGCACCGCCTCCGCCATGATGTGCGCGGCGGAGTGGCGGATAAGCTCGAGCCCTTCCGGCGAATCGGCGTAGACCGGCTCGATGGCGGTGGTGTCGGCGGGCACGGTGGCGATGAGGTCGAGCGGGGCGCCGTTGCAGCGGCAGGCCACGACATTCTTGAATTTCTTCCCGCTCAGGGCGCCCTTGAGGGCGTCACGGCAGGAGACGCCGGACTGCACGTCGAACACCTGTCCTTCGATGGTCACGTTCACGCCGAATCTCCTCGGTGAGTTTGTTGTTGCCGCCGCGCGCACCATAACAAGAAAGGGAGGCTGGAACCTCCCTCTCTGGGCTTTCGGTGTGGTAGGCACGAGCAGATTTGAACTGCTGACCCCTTCCGTGTCAAGGAAGTGCTCTCCCCCTGAGCTACGCGCCTACACCTGCGAGGCAGGAGGGGTATCTACATG
>JALHHV010000147.1:0-4648 GCA_022837365.1 Desulfovibrio sp.
CCAACGCGTAACCTGCCAACACGCCGGACTTTCCGAAAAACGCACGTCCCCCGCTCGCAACCGCGAACGGGGGACGTTTTCGTTGTGTCGTTCCGGCCCGCGCTCATGCGGACACGGGCATCACGGACAATCCGGCGTCGGGATGCCGAGCGTCAGGCGAAGTCGGGGTCGATAGCGGCGCGGCCGTTGTCCAGCATCACCTTCAGGAAGCGCACGGTGCGCTCGTCCACCGGTACGATGGGGAAATGCTGCATGCACGAGTCACACTGGGCCATGGACGGCTGGGTGGGGCTGATCAGCGGCACCTGGCGGCGGCAGTGCGGGCAGGGGTAGAAGAAGATCACCTCCAGCCCGTCGGGCCGCACCGGGTTCAGGGGCTTGCGGCTCTTGCCGTCCTGCCCGTTCCCGTTCCTGTTGTCACCGGCCATCTATGCCGCCTCCGTGTCGCCGTCTTCACGTATTTCAGTATCTGGCCGGACCAGGGACGCGCCGGTCATCAGGTCCGGCTTGTCCACTCCCCACAGGCCAAGGATGGTGGGCGCGATGTCGCCCAGCCTGCCGTCGCCGCGCAGGCGCAGCGCGCGCATGCCGCCGGGGCTCGACGGGTCGCGCTCGGCCACCACGCAATGCACCCGGTTGGTGGTGTGCGCGGTCTGCGGATTGCCCGCGCCGTCCAGCAATTCTTCCGCGTTGCCGTGGTCTGCCGTGACGATCAGCCGTCCCCCGGCGGACAGCACAGCTTCTGCGATGCGGCCCACGCAGGCGTCCACCGTTTCCACGGCGGCGACGGCCGCCGGAATGACGCCGGTATGGCCCACCATGTCGCAGTTGGCCAGGTTGCACACCACAAGGGAATAGCCGCCCTGCCCCCATTCCTGAAGCAGCAGGTCGGTGACCTCCACCGCGCTCATGGCGGGCTTGAGGTCGTAGGTGGCCACGTCGCGCGGCGAGGCCACCAGGCGGCGTTCCTCGCCGGGGAAGGGTTCCTCGCGGCCGCAGTTCAGGAAATAGGTGACGTGGGCGTACTTTTCCGTCTCGGCGATGCGCAGCTGGCGCAGTCCCATGGAGGACACCACTTCGCCGATGGTCATGGCCAGGTTGTCCTTGCCGAAGGCCACGGGCACGTTGAAGCTGGCCTCGTAGCCGGTCATGGTCACGAAGCCGGAAAGCACGGGCCGCCTGCCGCCGTCCGCGTCGCGGTCGAAGCCGTCGAAAGCGGGGTCGATGAAGGCGCGGGTAAGCTGGCGGGCGCGGTCAGCCCGGAAATTGAAGAAGAACACGCCGTCGCCGTCGGCCACGAGGCCCACGGGGGTACCGTTTTCCGTGACCACGCGGGGGGTGACGAACTCGTCGGTTTCCCCCCCCGCATAGGCGGCGCGCACGGCCTCGGCCAGCGAACCGCCCTGCGGGCCGGAGGGCGCGGCCACCATGGTCCCCCTGCCGCCGGTCAGGGCGGCCCAGGCCAAGGCGTTGCGCTCGTAGCGCTTGTCGCGGTCCATGGCATAGTAGCGGCCGGTCAGGGTGGCGATGCGCCCCCAGCCCGCGTCGCGCAGGATGGCTTCCAGATCGGCCACGTAGCCCGCGCCGCTGGTGGGCGAGGTGTCGCGCCCGTCCAGGAAGGCATGCACCAGCACGGGCACGTTGCGGTCCCTGGCGGCTTCGACCATGGGGCGCAGGTGGCGGATGTGGCTGTGCACCCCGCCGTCGGAAAGCAGGCCCATCAGGTGCAGCCGCCCGCCCTTTGCCGCGATGGAGTCCAGCAGGCCGCACAGCGCGGGGTTGTTGGCAAGCTCGCCGTTCTCCACGGCCATGTCGATGCGGGTCAGGTCCTGGTAGACCACCCGGCCCGCGCCGATGTTCATGTGGCCCACTTCGGAATTGCCCATGAACCCGGCGGGCAGTCCCACGTCGCGGCCCGAACAGGCCAGCGTGGTGCGCGAGGGCAACGCGGTCAGCCGGTCCAGGTTGGGGGTGCGCGCCAGCGACACCGCGTTGCCCGGCCCGGCCGGGGCGATGCCCCAGCCGTCCAGGATCAGCAGTACCGTGGGGGTAAGCCCCTTACCGGCGCCCGTTCCGCTCACTGGTCGTCCCCTTCGGGGGCCTTGGGTGCGGCGGGCTTGCGGCTGCGGGGCTTGGGCTCTTCCGCGTCGGCAGCGGCGGACGAGGTGGCCGCGCGTTTGGTGGTCACGGCGGCGGCGCGGGCGCCGGCCACGCGGCCCGCCATGCGGCGCACGCCGCTGTGGGTGCCCGCCGAGGCGGTGGCGGCCTCCACCGGCGGGGCCAGTTCGCGCCCGTCATGCAGCACCGGCGCGTCGGCCCACAGGCTTTCCAGCCGGAACATCTCGCGCACCGGGGGTTGGAAGACGTTGATGATCACGTCGTTGCAGTCGAGCAGTATCCACTGTCCGGCCTGGTAGCCTTCCATGCGCAGGAATTCGATCTTCCCGTCGTCGCACATGCCCAGCACGTGGTCGGCCAGGCCCTGCGCATGGCGCACGGAACCGGCGGTGACGATGATGATGGACTCGGCAAAGGCGTTCATGCCCGCAAGGTCCAGGGCCAGCACGTCGCGGCCCTTCTTTTCTTCCAGCCAGCCCACGAAGGTGGCCACCTTCTCGGCGGTGGGGATGTCCTTGAACTTCTTTTCGATGGATTTCATGCGGTGTCCTGTGGTCCGGCCACGCGTGGCGCGGCCCGGGTGTTCCTATGCGTGTGGCGGAAGGCCCGCCGTTCCTTCGTGATTACGGCCTGCCCCCGTATCCGCGTCCCCGTCGCCATGGGCCAGCAGCAGCACCGAGGCCAGGGGCCGCTTGGGCACGCGGTGGGTGCCGTCGGCATCGCGGCGATAGCGGATGTCGCCGTCCTCGCCCACGGTGTCCAGCACGCGGGTTTCGGCGGGCACGCCCAGCGCCAGCACCAGCACGATGTCCAGCGCGGCAAAGGGTTCCGCGTCCAGCCCCAGGGCTGCGCGCACGCCGTCGCGGTCGAACGCGCCGATCATGCAGCAGCCAAGGCCCAGCGCCTGCGCGCCCAACTGAATGGTCTGCGCCGCGATGCCGAGGTCGATTTCCGGTGTGGGCGAGCCCTTCCTGTCGCACAGCACGGCGATGTACGCCGCCGGGCGCTCGCCGGGAACCGGGCCGCCCCAGTCCTTGAGGTAGGCGGCCCAGCGCAGATGCGGAAACACGGCGCCATTGCGCGCGGCATCCGCGCACACGGCATAGCGCAACGGCTGGCGGTTGGCCCCGCTGGGGCACACCCGCGCCGTGTCCACCAGCGCTTGCAGCGCGGCCAGGGGCACGGCGGCGTCCTCCCTGAAGCGGCGGCAGGTGCGCGCCTCGCGCACGGAGCGGGCAAAGGCGGCGAATTCGGGCGACTGCACGGACGTTCGGGCGGGAGCTTGCGGCATGGTCATGGTGCGGTGTTCCTGCGAAATGTCCTGGGGGCTGGCGCGACAGGCAGACGAAACAGGCAGACGCGGTGAGCAGGTCCGGCGCGCGGTTCCGGCGGCCGATCCCGTCCACTGTCCAAACATTCCATATACCGCATTCCCCGCGTCACCGCAAATGCACGCCGCGCGCCCTTCCCCGTGCGAACCCGGCATCTGCCCATGTTCCCTTGCCTTGCGAATCCCGCACCGCCCCGGCATCCTTGACCGCATGCGGCAGTTGGGGCACAAGTTGGCCTTGCCCGACATGTGTCGCACGGGCCGCCCGCGCCAGCGCGCCGCGCGGCACCGCCTGCGGTGAACCCGAGAGGAGAGCCCCATGATTTTCGACGTCGACCGCGAGACGCTCCCGCGCGAGGAGCTTGAAGCGCTGCAACTGCGCAGGTTGAAGAACCTCTGCGAGCGCGTCTACGCCAACGTGCCCCACTATCGCCGCCGGTTCGAAGAGGCGGGGGTGACTCCGGCGGACATCAAGCGGCTATCCGACGTCACCCTGCTGCCCTTCACCGAAAAGCAGGACCTGCGCAACAACTATCCCTTCGGGCTGTTCGCGGTGCCCAAGGACACCATCGTGCGGCTGCACGCCTCCAGCGGCACCACCGGCAAGGCCACCGTGGTGGGCTACACCAAGCGCGACCTGGACAACTGGGCCGAACTGATGGCCCGCAGCCTGGCCGCCGCCGGGGTGACCCGCCGCGACCTCATCCACAACGCCTACGGGTACGGCCTGTTCACCGGCGGCCTTGGCGCGCACTACGGCGCGGAACGCCTGGGGGCCACGGTCATTCCCGTGTCGGGCGGGGCCACCAAGCGCCAGGTGCTGCTGCTGCGCGACTTCGGGGCCACGGTCATCTGCTGTACCCCCTCGTACAGCCTGTACCTGCACGAAGCCGCCGAGGAAGCGGGCATCGACATCCGCGAACTGCCCCTGCGCATCGGCGTGTTCGGCGCGGAGCCGTGGTCCGAGGAAATGCGCGCGGAAATCGAAAGCAAGCTTGGCATCGACGCGCTGAACATCTACGGCCTGTCCGAGATCATGGGCCCCGGCGTCTCCATGGAATGCGTGGAGGCCAAGTGCGGCATGCACATCTACGAAGACCACTTCCTGCCGGAAATCATCGACCCGGTCAGCGGCGAAGCCCTGCCCCCCGGCGCCACCGGCGAACTGGTCATCACCACCCTGACCAAGGAAGGCATCCC
>JALHHV010000147.1:4655-7402 GCA_022837365.1 Desulfovibrio sp.
GACATGCTGATCATCCGCGGGGTGAACGTGTTCCCCTCGCAGATCGAATCCATCCTCATGGAAACCGAGGGGTTGGCCCCGCACTACCAGTTGCTGGTCACCCGCGAGGGGAACCTGGACAACATCGAGGTGCAGGTGGAAGTCTCCGAGGAATTCTTCTCGGACGAGATCAAGAACCTGCAACGCCGCGAAGCCCGGTTGCAGAAGACCATCAAGGAATTCCTGGGCGTTACCGCCAAGGTGCGCCTGGTGGAGCCGCGCTCCATCCAGCGTTCCGAGGGCAAGGCCAAGCGCGTCATCGACCTGCGCGAGAAGCCGTAGCAGGTAACAACGTTGAAAAGTTAATCGGGGGCGGGGGAACCTCTTCCAAGAGGTTCCCCCGCCCCCGATTCTTTTCATCTTCTCTCTTTAGCCCCTTCTTTTCCCGCCCTACTTCTTCGGCCTGATATGGGCAAGCACACGGTCGCGGGCCTCGCGGGAGGCTTCCGTCTCCAGTTCGTCCAGTTCGTCGCGGTCGGCAAAGCGGATGGCCCCGCAGGGGCACATTTCCGCGCAGGCGGGACCCAGGCCCACGGCGCGCCGCCCGGCGCACAGGTCGCACTTGCGCACGGCCACGCCCCGGTCGGTGGCGAAGAAGGCGGCGTAAGGGCAGGCGATGACGCAGTTGCGGGTCTCGCAGCCCCGGCAGAGCATGGGTTGCAGCACCACGGCGCCGTCGCGGTCGCGCATCAGCGCGCCCCGGTTGCACACCTTCATGCAGTGGGCGTGTTCGCAGTGCTGACAGTAGATGGGAATCATCTGGCCGTCGCCGGTGCGGGCCATGGCGATGCGCGGCGTGTCGTACAGAAAGCCGCACACGGCCTCGCACGTTTCGCAGCCGATGCATTTGCTGTAGTCGATGTGCAGGGTCTTGCCCCTGCCGTGGCATTCCGACATGGCGTGCTACCTCGGCCCGTTGGATGCGCCGGGGCGCGTGATGACGTCGGCGTCGTAGTTGTATTCATTTTCGCGGTGCTGCGCCTTCAGGTCCAGCCAGTTGGTCAGCGAGCGCGCGGCGCGCAGCCCGCTGTACACGGCCTTGCCGATCTTGCTGGGGCCGGTCAGCACGTCGCCCGCCACGAAGACGTTCTCGATGCTGGTCATGTGCAGCCAGCGCACCTCGCCCTTGCGCACGTTCTCCAGCCCCAGTTCCTTCTGGAACGGCGGGGTGGGAATCTCGCCGATGGCGGTGACGACGACGTCGGCGGGCAGCACTTCGGTCTCGTCATCTCGATGGCCGCCACGTGCTCACCGGTTTCATCGGCCATCACGCGCAACGGGGTGCGGCGCTCCCACCATTCGCAGCCCACGTCGATGAGCCGGTCCACCTCGTAGCTGCCCGCCGGGGCTTCCTTCTTGGTGCGCCGGTAGACCATGACCACGCGTTTGGCCCCCAGGGCTTTCGCGCTGTGGGCCACGTCCATAGCCGAATGCCCGGCCCCCACGACCACCACAGTGCGCCCTTCCACCGGCGGCACGGACACGTTGCTGGTGGCGTACTTCACCGCGCGGATGGGGAACAGGAATTCCAGCCCGGAATAGACGCCCTTGAGCTGCTCGCCGGGAATGCCCAGCTTGCGCGACTTCCACGCGCCGCTGCAGATGATCACGGCGTCATGCTCTTCAACCAGTTCGCCCAGCCCCCGGATGTCGCACGAGAAGTGGTCGCCCTCCTCCTCGTGCAGGGGGGCGCTGCAACATATCTTGGTCTTGTTGTGGAAGTTGACCCCGAACTTGCGCGACAGGCTGAACACCCCGCGCTGGACGCGGTCCGCCGGGATGCGGTGGCCCGGAATGCCGAACAGCATCAGGCCGCCGGGCTTGGGTAGCTTGTCGTAGACCTCCACCTGGTAGCCCAGGCACCCCAGGTACCCGGCTGCGGCAAGGCCCGAAGGCCCGGCCCCGATGATGGCGACACGCCGCCCGTTGGGCGGTGCGGGTTCCTCCCGCATGAAGGCGAAATTCATGGCGTTGGACATCGATGCTCCACGGTGCTTGCCGTGCGCCGGGCCGCGAAGTGCGGCGCGCGCAGCGTGCGTGTTCAATATAGCCACGGGGCCTGCTTCCGCAAGCGGCGGGATGGGGCGGCGCACCCGGCCCGGCCGGACGGCCCCGGCTTGTCAACAGCCCGCCGGGAATGCTATCCACCTTCAATGACTGCAACGGCAGGGCGAACCGGCCTGCTTCACCCCGCAAAAGGATTGTCGCCATGAAAGTGGAACAGATTTCCGTATTTCTCGAAAACAAGGCCGGGCGTCTGGCCGAGGTCACCCACACCCTGGCCGAGGCGGGCATCAACATCCGCGCCCTGTCGCTGGCCGACACCTCGGACTTCGGCATCCTGCGCCTGATCGTGCACGACCACGAAAAGGCCAAGGCCGCCCTGAAGGACAAGGGCTTCACCGTGGGCCGCACCTCCGTGGTGGCCGTGGAAGTGCCCGACCATCCCGGCGGGCTGGACAGCATCCTGCAACTGCTGAGCACGCGCGGCGTCAACGTGGAATACATGTACGCCTTCGTGCAGCAGAACGGCACCAACGCGGTGCTCATCTTCCGCTTCGACCGCACCGACCAGGCCATCGAAGTGCTGAACGAAGCGGGCATCCCCGTCATTCCCGGCGACAAGCTGTACCGGAACTAGCCCGCCGCCAGCAGCGCCCTTTCCCTGACCGGACGGGGCCGGGTCCGGTGGATGCCGGGTCCGGCCC